>JAIELM010000183.1 GCA_019752975.1 Undibacterium sp.
CGTAAGTCCTAAATAATACACTTACTAATGCAAGCGCAAGTTTTCAAGTGCTTTGGCTTTTTTTGTTTTACCTGCACGCGAAGGAACATGGCACAGGCCGCAGGCATAATGATCATGCAAATCTAGAGAATGTCCAACGAATTGACCTCCACAATGTTCGCATTTCACAAACGAGAGCATATTACCGTCAAAAAAACGCACTAAAGTCCATGCTCTAGTGAGCGATAATACAGGTTCTTCGCCATCCTGCGTCGGCATCTGCTCTAAATACAAGCGATAGGCTTTGAGAACCGCCTGGATCCCTTTGACATCTGCATACTCGCGTAAATACTTGAAGATATTCATGAACATTGAAGAATGAATATTCGGCTGCCAAGTGACAAACCAATCGGTTGAAAACGGCAACATTCCTTTGGGTGGGGATACACCTTTGAGTTCTTTATAGATCTTTAAAAGTCGTTCTCGCGACAGCGAGGTCTCCGACTCCAATAGCTGTAGGCGGGCACCCAAATTAACCAAGTCTACTGCCAATTGGATTTCATTCGCTTCATTTACAATACTTTTCGCAGCCATGTCACACCCCTAGTTGATCGATACGATACAACGTACTTAAGCGATTTCTTCGACTTTTTGACCTGCCATCAAAATGGCAGCGTGGGATTGAGCTAGCGAACGCTCTTTGTTGTAGTTGGTCAGCATACAAAGGATAGAACTATCTTCAAATCTAAACCGTGCTAGCATCATATTTGAGCCAGCGAGTTTGAGTATTTGAGCGTTATTTAGACCCTCGATGAGGTCTGCGATTTCTTTCGCTATACCTAAACGAAATATCGCCGTCGCCTTGTCTGCACGTATCATTTGCTGCGCGAGCATAAGGTAACTTAAGTTTGCATCGCGGATTTCAGCCATCATGTCATTTGGTGTCATTTTAATGCTCCCACATTTGCCCTGGCGAAATTTATTGCCAGTGGGATACATTGTGCGACCAAGAAAAAACTTGGTGTATCAGTGAAACTGGGGGATTTGTTACAGACAAACACAGGAAGGCCTCATAGGAATTTATCCTACGACGGCAATATATGACTTCTTTACACTTTTTTAAGTGCAAAAAATAGGTGATAAAAATACGGTAGCTTTTTACTCATTAAATAAAAAATCCGAATAAAAACAAAGACTTATCAATAAATAGACCTCAACTTATCTCACTCACATACCATTAACGGAGAGAATCGAGAAAACTTTAGGGTTCTTCGAAAATATTTTTCAAAAAAAAATGATGTTCGAAAGATAGTAGTTTTATCGGTAGAGGCGGGAAATACTTGAGCGAATATTTGAAAAAAAATGTGAAATTGTAGGAATTTTGTTGAAGAATTGAGATTTGAGCGGCAAAATTTCCAAAAAAACCTTGCCAATCGGTTTTTTACAAGTCAAATAGATAGTTAAAATACCATGCATTATTATCCAAGTGACCAAATGCAGAGTCCAGAGCTCGCCTTTCCTACATCGCGTAATAAATCTTCGTGCTGGGCCAACTCAGTTGCCGAGGCAGGGATCACCAAAATACTAGGCAATACCAAGTCAACTACAAGCTCGTTGACGTCGTTGGTAACGGCGACTGCTTGATGTTCTATACCGAGGCTATTTTGCCCTCTAGACATGGCGAGAAAAACATCAGACAACAACTCCGCGTCAAGTAAAGCGCCATGCAGCTTTCGATGCGAGTTCGAAATTTCATAGCGATCACATAGTGCGTCCAATGAGTTCCGCTTGCCAGGGTGTAACTGCTTTGCTTGCACCAAGGTGTCGGTCACTTTTGATACATAAGTCTCAAAATTGGGACACCCTAGACGCTCCAGTTCAGCATTCAAAAATCCCACATCGAAAGGTGCGTTATGAATCACTACTTCAGCATCACGCACATAGTTGAGAAAGCTTTCCGCAATTTCTTGGAATTTCGGTTTATCGCTAAGGAAAGCCGTCGTTAGTCCGTGTACGGCCAATGCGCCCTCTTCAGAATCGCGCTCCGGATTAAGGTAAAAGTGAAAGTTATTACCAGTCAATTTTCGATTAATCAGCTCTACACAACCAATTTCAATAATGCGGTTACCGATTCTGGGATTTAAGCCCGTCGTTTCGGTATCTAGTACGATTTGCCTAGTCATTCTTCAAACCTTTCCTCATCTGCTTGCCAAACTAGTTCAATGCACGCCTCATCTTCAACAGAATGAAAATGGGCATCTACGCCTAACAGTCCAACAAAAAATAATTCATCTTCAATATAAATATACGGTAACTTGTCCCGCCTCCAAAAAGGAATGCGCATACTTTGAAAATGACTTTTCAAATCGCGAGAAGGGCGATTTTGCGCCAAACGTAAACGCTCACCGCCAATTCTAGGACGTATAGACAGACGATGCTTCCGCAAAAAACTTGCGCTCACGCCCTCGTTGCTAGGTAAGAAAATCAACCGCCCTTTTAACTCAGGAATAGAAAGAAAATCCTCTCCGTTCCAATGCGCTGAAAGCTCGCCCACATGATTCGATTGAGTTGAGCGATTACACAAAACGATTTTCCCACCATAACGATGTAAGGAGTACTGCTGATGCTGCACGGTAAGGCGTGCGTCGTCTCTGGCATCAAATAGCTGTGCCCGCATTTCAACTAATTTTGATGTTGAGGGTAATTGCAGGCCACGTGAGGCGAACCAATAACGCAGTAGATTATCGATGCGATCGTCACTTAAGGTTTTTAGGCTACTAAGTTGTAAAGCATCGCCCACCAAGCAAAAACCAAGGTCGTTCGCAGCAATTTCGTCCAATAGTCGGTTGGCAGAGCGTACATGCAAAGCCGTACGTGATAAACGTTCTGCAAAATTCGGTGCTAGCTCTTCTATTGCTGGCATCAAATGATGTCTCAGCGCATTGCGGGTATAGCAGAGTTCAAGATTAGACTCATCTTCAACATGACTCAATCCTAGTTTATTGGCGTAAGCTAGTAATCTATACTTGGCTTCTGCCAGTAGTGGTCGCGCCAATAAAAGCCGATCATTTCCTAGCAACTGAGGCGCATAATTACTCACATCCATGCCACTTAATCCACGCAAACCTGTACCTCGAAATAGCTGCATCAACATGGTCTCAGCTTGATCATCTAAATGGTGCGCAGTGAGCAAGAATGAGCAATGGTGCACGCGGCACATCGCACCCAAGGCTAAATACCGCTGACCTCGTGCAGCCGCTTCTATACCTTCTCCAATGTTTTTTACTGTGACCTCGGCTGTGTCAAAATGCACGCCCAAACTCAAGCATGTTCTAGAACAATGGGCTTGCCACTGATCAGCATTTGGGCTTAAGCCATGATGAACATGGAATGCGAAAATGGGGATCTTATTTGCATTGGCAAAACGTGTTACTAAGTAAAGCAGCACGGTGGAATCTACTCCACCGCTGTAGGCTACGGCAATACCACCCTGCCCTGCGTCACCTTGACGTGTCAGTACCTTACGCAGTTGTGCAAAAAAATTTTGTTCAAATTCTTCTTGATTAAAAGCTTGTCGCCGACTCATTCAGTGACTCGGGTTTCCTTAAATTTACCGTAGCCCATTAATTTCTCGTGACGTGCTGCTAGTAAATCTTTAGTTTTCACTCCTTGGAATTGGCGCAAAGTATCGGCTAGGGCACGCTTAACTAAGGCGCACATTTGTTTTGGATCACGGTGCGCGCCACCAAGAGGTTCATTAATAATTTTGTCGATTAAGCCGATGGCTTTTAAACGATTGGCAGTTAAACCTAAGGCCTCGGCCGCATCTGATGCACGCTCTGAAGTTTTCCAAAGAATCGAGGCACAACCTTCGGGGGAAATAACTGAATATGTGGCATACTGAAGCATCAAAACCGCGTCGCCTACCGCCAAAGCGAGCGCGCCGCCTGAACCACCTTCCCCAATAATGGTGGCAATCAAGGGGACTTTAAGTTCGGCCATCACATACAGATTATGTCCAATGGCTTCGGACTGTCCGCGCTCCTCAGCATCAATACCAGGCCAAGCACCCGTGGTATCAACGAAGGTAAAAACTGGAATATCAAACTTTTCGGCAAGCTTCATCAAGCGCATGGCTTTGCGATAGCCTTCCGGCTTAGGCATACCAAAATTACGCAGCGCACGTTCCTTAGTATCTCGGCCTTTTTGATGACCGATAACCATACATGCTTGGCCATTGAAACGTGCCAAGCCGCCGACAATCGCTAAGTCATCAGCAAAAGAGCGATCCCCATGCAACTCATGGAAATCCGTGAAAATCTGGGAAATGTAATCTAGCGTATAAGGACGCTGAGGGTGTCGTGAAATTTGTGAAACCTGCCAAGGGGTCAGTTTTGCATAAATATCTTTAGTCAGTATTTGGCTTTTTTGCGAAAGCCTATCGATTTCCTCAGAAATATCTACAGCAGAATCATCTTGTACAAATCGCAATTCCTCTATTTTTGTCTCAAGTTCTGCAATAGATTGTTCAAACCCTAGGAATGTCGTTTTAGTCATCGTGCCTCCTTCAAAATTCAAGCTTAGTATTTACATTGACATCTAAATTGGTATCCAAGCTACGCCACATGTACCAAGTCGCAACAGTTCGCCACGGTTCCCAATTGGCGGCAACTTCACGTAGGTCGATACGTGAAACTGGCTCACCTGAAAAATAATTACTGCTTATGCCACTAATTAAACCAGCATCATCTAATGGCAGAATATTAGGCCTTAATAGATTAAATATCAAAAACATTTCTGCAGTCCATCGACTAATTCCACGTATTTGAACCAATTCAGCGATCACTTGTTCGTCGGACATCTCAGCCCATTTATCAACATGTAATCGCCCTTGGCTAAAATGGCAGGCGAGATCAAGAATGTAGTCTGTTTTTCTCTTGGAAAGTCCGCACGCTAGCAAGCCGTCCTTTCCCGTTTCGATGACTTCTTCCGGCGTGGACTTGGGACAACTCCCTAGAAAACGCTCCCACAAATTATTCGCCGCAACACCAGTGATTTGCTGCGCAATAATGGAGCGAGTCAAAGTAGTAAAAGGATCATCCCTTCCCAACAAATACAAGTCGCCAAACTGTGGAATTAATTTGCGCATAATACGATCTCGCTTCATTAATTCCAACTTGGCTTTTTCCCAATACGCTGGAACCTCAAGATGAACTGGCTTATCTGCGCCGGATATTTCATTTTTCTTCATTATTTCTTCCGTTACGCCTATCCAAATCCCTATGTGAAGCCACGAAATTGGTTTATTTCTACCGCCATCGCCAAGCTGCGACACTTAACACTTTAGTCAACTTCCGCCTAAACAGCGGAGTAAAAAGCTTGGATTCTACATGAATTGCGAGCCGATTTACCCAAAAAAATGAGATATTTCACTTAAAACAAGAATACAATAGGATTTTTTTACGCTCAGTACAATGTAGCCTACGCTTACTTAAGATTATTTGTTAAGATTGCGACCTACCAATATAACCAATATTTAGAAGACCCAAAAATCCTATGCGACACACCATCAAAGCCGCGTTGCTACTCTCCACTTTATTGTTCTGTGTACACCCGAGTATTTCGTTTGCAGATGATGCTAGCGACGCTAGCAAACTCTACAAAGCTGGGCAACTTAATGAAGCCATCAAAAAAATTGATGCGGTGTTAGCGCAAAAACCGAAGGACGCTCAAATGCGTTTTTTGAAGGGGATAATTTTAACTGAACAAAATAAGCCTAACGATGCGATTGCCATTTTTAGCAAACTCACCGATGATTTCCCAGAGCTACCAGAACCTTATAATAATCTCGCAGTATTGTACGCCTCCAATGGACAATACCAAAAGGCCAGTGCCGCTCTTGAAATGGCGATACGCACTAATCCAACCTATGGCACGGCACATGAAAATTTGGGTGATGTATATGCCAAATTGGCGAGTCAATCATATGACAAGGCCTTGCAGCTTGACTCAGGAAATTCGACCGCCAAGCTAAAATTAAGTTTAGTTAAAAATTTAATTGGCAATACCACAGGGGGCACCAATCCCAAACTGAATCCACCAGCGACGGCACCTAAAACTAATGTGGTCGCCAGTGCTCCGCCTTCCCCTGCTTCAACAGCGATCAACTCATCAACGGCGGTAGCAAGCAAGAGTGCTGATGTAAAAACACCTGCCAAAGCAGAGGAAAAACCCAGCAAATCCGACAATGAAAATATCGCCAATATAATCGATGCTTGGGCAAACGCTTGGAGTGCACAAGATGTCAACAAGTACCTCTCTTTTTACGCCAAAGATTTTCAAACGCCCAATGGTGAATCGAGAAATTCGTGGGCTGATGAACGCCGCTCTCGCATCGAAGGCAAAGGAAAAATTCAAGTGCGTGTCGAAAGCCCTAATATTCATGTTGAAGGTGGTTCTGCGACCGTCAAATTCAAGCAGCACTACAGCTCAGATCGACTCTCTGCTTCGAGCCGAAAGGTGCTGATATTGAACAAACAAGACGGCAAGTGGCTGATTAAGCAGGAACGCTCGGGGAACTGATGTTTTTATTTTTTTGTAGTACCTTTCACGCACCGAAACTATCTTATTTTGGTAAGTCGTTATTCTTAAGTGCTTTGCTTATTTGTGTATTGTTAAGTGAAGTCAGCCTAGCTAGGCCTGCACGTGCTGCGCAGGAGATAGCCAAGCCTGTGCTCAATGTCAATCGACCTAACCCTGATTTGCTCTTAATTGAAGTCTACAAAAATCTCGCGTCCAATGATTTTAAAAGTGCGCAGAGCAAGGTCGATGAATTGCTCAATGCTTATCCCAATTTTCAATTAGCCCATTTAATTCGCGGCGATTTAATCGCTATGCGCACTCGACCGATCAATAGAATTGGGGTTCCAGGAAATGCGCCAAAAGAAAAACTCAAAGATTTGCATGATGAAGCGCAAGCTCGCATACGTGCCATAACAGAACGTCCTCTAGTCGAACTGGTACCAAGCAATATTTTGCAAATGGGCGAGGAGCAGCGCTACGCTTTGGCGATGGATGCTAAGCGAGCCAGGTTGTATCTCTATGAGAATATTGCAGGCACGCCAACCTTGGTAGCAGACTATTATGTCAGTCAAGGTAAGCTAGGGATGGATAAAACTAAAGTAGGCGACCAACGCACCCCACTGGGTGTCTACTACATCACCAGCCGCCTACCCGGCGCCAAGCTCCCCGATTTTTATGGCCCTGGCGCTTTACCCTTGAGCTACCCTAACGAATGGGATAAGAGCAAGGGACGCGGCGGGTCAGGCATTTGGTTACATGGTGTTCCATCAGGCAATTACAGCCGCCCACCATTGGCTTCCGATGGTTGTGTGGTGCTGTCAAACCCTGACTTCCTTGCGCTCTCTAGTTTTGTGGAAATTGCAAAAACACCCGTCATTATTAGTGAACACCTTGATTTCATTAGTCGTCCGGCATGGACTGCTGAAAAACAAAGCGCACGTAAATTATTAGATAATTGGCGTCAAGATTTCGCACAAGTCGGCGGCCTCAATTTGAATCGACATTACTCTAAAAATTTTAAATCCGCTAGCGGCGAAGGGCTCAACAACTGGCTCGCAAAACAATCTATAGGATTAACAGGACTTGCGGAATCCGCATTTCGCTTGCGCGAAGTTTCTCAATTTCGGTACCCTGGGAAAGAAGATATGATCGTCAGTAATTTTACGCTCGACATCAATACACTAAAAGGCCCAGCGAGCTACAAACGTCATCAGTATTGGGTGAAGGAAGCCAATCAATGGCGCATTATTTTTGAAGAACAGAACTACATTGCAGGTGTCAAACTCGAGTCAGAACCAGTAAAAACTGAAGCGATAAAAATCGCGGCCAATGGTCTCAGAGCGGACATAAAAGCGAATGGAGTTACACAAACACAGCCAACAAAAACCGCAAGCAACGACAAAGCAGAAGCTGATAAGAACAAGTCCTCCAAGCAAACCGAGCGCGCCAATGTGGAAGTCTTAAAAACCATAGATCACTGGGTCAGCGTATGGAGCAACAAGAACACCAAAGCTTACTTGGCTCATTATGCCAAAGACTTTCAGACGCCCAACGGTGAATCACGTAAATCATGGATGGAAGAACGTACCTCAAGAATTGAAGGCAAGTCGCGCATTACCGTTAAGCTAGAAAAGCCGACCGTGACAATCGATGGCAATACCGCGCTGGTCAAGTTCAGACAAAATTACCAAGCAGGAGCCTTGGTAGCTAGTAGTAGAAAAACCCTACATATGATTAAACAAGATGGAAAATGGCTGATTAAGCAGGAAAAAACTGGAAGCTAACTGGGAGTAAGTATATGAGCACAAATCAAAAACATATTTTTCTAAAAAGCCTATTCGGCGGTGTCATCATATTGACCAGCGTACTAGCCTCGGCACAAGAGGCGCTGCCAAGAGTGAGCATGAAGACCTCAATGGGTGAAATCGTACTCGAACTGTATCCAGAAAAAGCGCCAAAAACAGTCGCCAATTTTTTAAATTACGTCAAAAAAGGGCACTACAACAAAACCATTTTTCATCGCGTTATCGACAATTTCATGATACAAGGTGGAGGTATGGATGCCAAATTAGTCGAAAAAGCGACTGATAACCCTATTCCACTAGAAGCGGGATTAGCCTTAGAACATGAACTCAAAAATGACTTGGGTACCATTGCGATGGCGCGCACCAATGACCCCAATTCTGCTCGCGCGCAGTTTTACATCAACGTCAACAACAATGAATTCCTCAATCACCAAATCTTGCCTGAAGGCGACCCGGTGCAGTTCATGAAAAATGGTGAACCTATCACCCTCCCCCGTTCGCGCGCCTTGATCGCCACTGCTGGGTATACGCCTTTTGGTAGAGTCGTGGAGGGATGGGAAGTGGTTGAAAAAATTAAGGCGGTTAAAACACAAGAAGTCAGCATACATCAAAATGTGCCAATTAAACCGGTCACGATCATTTCGATGAAACTACTAAAATAAGCGAACTAAGTTCAGCATCGGCTACAATTAACTAACTTTCTCATTTCGAATTAAATACCAGAACGAGGCGCATAACCGAGTGCATACTTTGGCACAGCGCTGCAAGGTCTTCCAAAGCGGTTAGGGTATTTAGTTAAGGTATTTAGTTTGAATGGGCATTAATTCCAACTTCCTAAGAAAGCACATCATGGCCGTCCTCATTACCACCAACCTAGGTAATATCACCGTTGAACTCAACGCAGAAAAAGCGCCGAAAACGGTCGCAAATTTCTTAGCCTACGTAGAAGCTGGTCACTACACCGGAACGATTTTTCATCGTGTTATCCCTGGCTTCATGATACAAGGTGGTGGTTTTGAAGTAGGTATGAAACAAAAAGAAGCTAACCAAACCGTGGAAAACGAAGCCAATAACGGTTTAAAAAATGCTCGTTATTCTTTAGCGATGGCCAGAACAAGTGACCCACATTCGGCGGGAGCACAATTTTTCATTAATACCACTAAAAATGATTTTTTAGATTTCCCCGGTCAAGATGGTTGGGGCTACTGTGTCTTTGCGGAAGTAAGCGAAGGTAAAGAAGTCGTCGATCAAATCGGCAGAGTCAAAACTTCACGTTCCGCTGGTCATGCGGATGTACCCGTGGATAATATCATTATCGAAAAAGTGGAAATCATTTAAAACTTAGACAGTGCCTATGGTCGCCTCCCTCACCAAGAACAGAGCGCAAGCCAAGCTGCTTGCGCTTTTTGTTTCAGACATCCATTTGAGCGATAGCTTACCCAACACCACAGTAGCCTTTCTGGACTTTTTAAAAACAACGGCAAGGAACACCGAGCGACTATACCTACTAGGTGATTTATTTGAATATTGGGCGGGTGACGACGATATTGATGATCAATACAATCACCACATAGTGAGCGCACTACGCGAGCTTCATCAATGTGGCGTGCAACTATTTTGGATGGCCGGCAACCGTGATTTTTTGGTGGGAAAACGGTTTGCAAATGAAACCGGTGCGCAGATCTTAAGTGATCCACATCCATTAGAACTAGCTGGAAAATCGCTGTTACTTTCACATGGCGATTCCCTCTGTACCGATGACACCAACTACATAGCATTTCGTGCAATGGTAAGGCAAGAAAACTGGCAAACACAGTTCCTAAGTAAACCACTAACTGAACGCAAAGCCATTATCAATCATATGCGCCTCGCCAGCAAAGAAGATCAGCGAAGTAAGAGCATGGAAATTATGGATGTGAATCAAGGCGCCGTAAATCGGCTATTTGAAACCAGTCAGGCAAAAATTCTCATCCACGGACACACTCACAGAACAGCGCTGCACCAAGAATTTTTAGGCTTGCGTTATGTGTTGCCCGATTGGGACTGTGAGCAAAAGGAACACTGGCGTGGCGGATATTTAAGTCTACATCAAGACGGAAAATTCGAATTTAATAGCCTAGCTCAATTCTCGACCAACGCAGATTAAACATCAAATAAATTGTCTGCGCAATCAATCCACCAACTGCGAAATTTGCTCAACTTCCATACGTGTTTCGGTGCTGGGCTTTTCACAAACGATACCAGCTACAGCGATACTGGAGCGTAGCTTTTCTATCTGCTCTTGTTGCAAACAAACATGGTCGGCGAGTCGACGTAGTGCCTTAGAAATAGGATCATCCCCATTAGCAGTGACACCGTAGGCACTGAAACACGGGGATGCGTTTGTGCTCACCGTTTCTGGCATGACCAAATGGGCAGGATTACCAACCGCAGTTGCCCCAGCGGGAACTGGCTTTACTACTACGGCATTGGATCCAATTTTCGCACCAGCACCTACTGTGAATCCACCTAAGACTTTTGCTCCAGCACCCACGATCACTCCTTGCTCTAAAGTAGGATGACGTTTTGCGCCTTTGGTGAGCGAAGTGCCGCCTAAAGTAACTCCTTGATAGATGGTGCAATCATCACCAACCTCAGCTGTTTCTCCGATCACGACGCCATAGCCGTGATCAATAAAAACACGCTTCCCTATACTCGCGCCGGGGTGAATTTCTATACCCGTAAAAAACCGCGCCAAATGGGCTATCCACCGGCCTAGCCATTTTAAGCCACGCGTCCAACACCATTTTGCCCACCCGTGCATGACTATGGCTTGCAGGCCCGGGTAACAGGTGATGACCTCCCAAGCGTTACGGGCGGCGGGGTCACGTTGGATGATACTGGCGATATCTTCGCGTAGTTGTTTGAACATGGGATGAAATAGCTGATATGCAAAACAGTAGTGTAATGCGTTTTAAGAATATGCGTTCGGACTCAGGCAAAATTGGTCAGCCTAGCCGCGAAGACTAAGGCTGTACTTTAGTGCAGCGAAGTAAATGCAACGACGGCAGGGTCTGTTTTGAGTAAGTCCCAATTCTATTATTCCCCCTCCTCCGACGAGGGGGATCAAAGAAGCTAAATTACCGTCAAACACTCGCGCGCATGACGAAAGTAGTTTGTGCTATTTTGAAGCTGCAATCCGCTGCCTTCGTGCCTCATACAAGCACACACCAGAAGCCACTGACACGTTCAGGCTTTCTACCGAACCCAACATCGGGATTTGTACCAGCATATCGCAGGTCTCACGCGTCAAACGCCGCATGCCTTCGCCTTCGTTGCCCATCACAATGGCGATGCCACCTTTAAAATCCACGTCGTAAATAGTCTTCTCTACGTCATCTGAAGTACCGATTAACCAAATATCGCGTTCTTTCAAATCGCGTAAGGTACGAGCCAGATTGGTGACAGTGATATAAGGTACAGTCTCTGCCGCACCGCTGGCAACTTTTTCCGCAGTGGCGTTGAGACCCACAGCTCGGTCTTTTGGTGCAATCACCGCATGTGCCCCCACCCCGTCAGCTACACGCAAACAAGCACCTAGATTGTGTGGATAGGTAATGCCGTCTAGGATCAAAAGTAGTGGTGGACCTTCAATGGCGTCTAACAACTCATCTAAATTGCGGGCTAATGAAAGCTCACCAGCCTTTGCCACCACACCTTGATGACGGCGTGTCCCAACAATTTTATCTAGTCGTTGATCGTCTGTCTGTATGATCCGTATGCCAGCCGATTTTGCAGCATGAATAAGCTCTTGCATGCGCCTATCGGTTCTATCGTTGTTGACATAGATTTCTTCTACGGTCGATGCTTCATGGCGAATGCGGGAGGTGACGGCATGAAAGCCGAAAATCATTTTACTTTTCATTTTTTACTTCTACTCTATTTTATTGGTTTTTGTCGGTATTTTCTGGTGCTTCTAGTGCTTCCAGTGTTTTTGTGCACTAGCGTTTTTTACGACTACTCGCTGCCACCTTGGTTTTGCGTTCATTGCGGCTTTCATTGCGACTTGCTGCTACGGGTGCTTTTTTACGTTTACTCGCTACCGTTTTGGTAGGCGCAGGGATATTGGTTTGCTTACTGGCATTGGGTCTTTTTGCTTTCGCTAATTGCGCTACCTCTTCTAATTCATGCGTCTTCAAAGTACGTTTTGGGACAGCATTAGTGGCCAGCGAAAGATCGATTTTTCTTGCATCAATATCGACACGGCTAACGATGACGTTGACCTTATCTGTTAATTGGTAGCGCTTACCACTTCGCTCTCCACGCAACTCATGACGGGCGTCATCAAATTGAAAATAGTCTGCGCCCAGCTCGGTAATATGCACCAAACCTTCAACAAACATTTCATCTAATTGAACAAATAATCCAAACTGAGTCACACCCGAAATGGTGCCACTAAATTCCTCACCTAATTTACTTTTCATGTAGTAGCACTTGAGCCAGGCTTCCACATCGCGCGAAGCTTCATCGGCGCGTCTTTCATTGGCTGAACAGTGAGTACCCAAGGCATCCCAAATCGTGGCTTCTTTTTGTGGCTTCTCTTTACCTGCCGCTTTATCAACCGCCATTTGCTTACGCGCGGCATTGGAGACCGTGGTATTAAGCACGCTCATATCGATGCCTTTAGGTTCGTATTTTTTTCCCAGCAAAATCGCTTTAATCGCTCTATGCGTCAAGAGATCGGGGTAACGCCTAATCGGGCTAGTGAAGTGTGCATAGGCATCATAAGAGAGTCCAAAATGGCCAATATTATCTGGGCTATACACAGCTTGTTGCATAGAGCGCAGCAACATGGTTTGTAATAGTTGAGAGTCGGGGCGGTCTTTGACCTTAGTCATTAATTGTGCATAGTCGCTGGCTGAAGGTTTATCACCACCCATCAAATTAAGTCCAACTTGACGCAAGAAATTACGTACTTGAGTGAGTTTCTCCTTGGTCGGCCCCGCGTGAATTCGGTACACACCTAAATGCTTATATTCTTCCAAAAGCCCAGCTGCACAAACATTCGCCGCCAACATACATTCTTCGATCAGCTTGTGGGCATCGTTGCGAGTACGCGGCAAAATTTTCTCTATCTTACCTGAGGCATTGGCGACGATATAAGTCTCGGTCGTTTCAAAATCAATGGCACCACGTCGATGACGGGCTTTTAAAAGAATTTGATAACACTCATACAGATGCAGTAAATGCGGCACTAAGCTTAAGCGTTTATGCGCCTCCGGCCCTTTAGTGTTGCCCAAAATCGCCGCCACTTCAGTATAGGTGAAACGCGCAGCTGAGTGAATAACCGCCGGATAAAACTGATAAGCAGTGACTTCGCCATCTGACGAAATGACCATATCGCATACTAAGGTCAATCGATCGACATTGGGATTAAGTGAGCACAGTCCGTTGGATAATTTTTCCGGTAACATGGGTATCACACGGCGCGGAAAATACACAGAAGTGCTGCGTAAAAGTGCATCACCATCGATTGCGTCATTCGGTTTAACGTAATGACTAACGTCAGCAATCGCGACTAAAAGTCGATAATTTTTTTGTCGTCCTACCTTGATCGGCTCGCAATACACAGCATCGTCAAAATCGCGCGCATCTTCTCCGTCAATAGTAACGAAAGGCAGGTCGCGCAAATCAACTCTATTCTCCAAATCTTTAGCGCCAACTTCTAGCGGTAATTTTGCTGCTGCTTTTTTTGCCGCTTCAGAAAATTCATGTGGCACGCCAAACTTGCGTACGGCGATTTCTATCTCTATCCCTGGGTCGTCAATTTCACCCAAGATCTCTACCACTTTGCCGACTGCTTGAGAATATTTGGTCGGCTGTTCGATCAGTTCTACACTGACGACCTGTCCAGCTTTGGCTTTACCTGGCGTTCCAGCCAAGAGGATGTCTTGATTGATACGATTA
>JAIELM010000413.1 GCA_019752975.1 Undibacterium sp.
ATCCGCCAGAGCCATCGCGCGCCCCGCCTACATCGTTGACGACTACCTTGGCACCGCGTTTAGCCAGGGCTAGCGCATGTTCGCGTCCTAGGCCTCCGCCAGCTCCAGTGACGATGGCGACTTGATTGGTGAAATCTAAGCTCATTTTGATCCTCTCTAGTGTTTAGCTCGTTAGGAAAAGTAGGGTGTTTTCCATTTCCGCATTTTATCCTGATTGTGTCGTCTATTTACGCTGAGTTTTACCATGAAAATTAACTGGTAGATGACAAAACACTGGCGTACACTGCGCATGTTACTTTATCCATGAGAGAGATGAGATGCGCAATCTTCCTAAAATCGCTATTTTAATTATTGTTCTTGTCGGCATATTCGCACTGACGCCGTTCGCCACTATTCCAGCGGGCTATCGTGGCGTGATTACTACTTTTGGTAAGCCTGTTGAAGAGGTGTATAGCGAGGGTATCCATTTTGTTTGGCCGTTCGCACAGACCATGCATAAAGTGTCGGTGGCAATACAAAAAGGGGAGGGCGACGGTGATGCTGCTTCCAAGGATTTACAAATCGTGCATACCAAGGTCGCGATCAATTACCATGTGCGTCCTGATGCAGTGATTTCGGTGTATCGTGATTTAGGTAATGAGCCAGGCGAACGTATTATTGCGCCTAGTGTGCAAGAAGCGGTAAAGGCCGTGACCGCTCGGTTTACCGCGGAAGAATTAATTTCCCAACGGGCTGTCGTGAGAAATGAAATTGTCGCTGCTTTAAAAGAACGTATGGATAGACATGGCTTAGTCGTAGATGAATTTTCCATCGTTAATTTTAATTTTTCAAAAACCTTTAACGAGGCAATCGAAGCAAAAACCACCGCCGATCAATTGAAAATGAAAGCCGAGCGTGATCTACAACGCATCGATGTAGAAGCCAAACAAAAGATCTCGCGCGCTAGAGCCGAAGCTGAATCACTGGCGCTACAAAGGGCACAAGTGACACCAGAATTGCTCCACTTACGCGAAGTGGAAAATCAAGCCAAAGCAATAGAAAAATGGGATGGACATTTGCCGACAACAACTGGTGGCGCAATCCCGTTTATTAACCTGAAGTCGGGTAACTAGGTCAAAAATAGGGCGGAAAAGCGTAAGGCTTTCCGCCGCCAAGTGAACGTGAAAGTGAAAGTGAGAGTGAAAGTAAAAACGACGCCGGTAAGTCCTGCGATGGAAAACCCAGCAGTGCGATCGGCTGTCGCTTTATACTCTTAAGAATTCTTCTCGCGACCCCATCCAACGTTGCAAATGCGCCTCTACCGTTGCCATATCATGCTTGAGTAGATGCATCGCTACATTGCGTGCCATATCGACTAAGTGTTGATCTTTTTCTAGATCGGCAAAACGCAGTAGGGCTTCACCCGATTGCCGCGCACCCAAAAACTCTCCTGGGCCGCGCAACTCTAAATCCTTACGCGCAATCGCAAAGCCATCCGTGCTTTCTCGCATGGTGAGTAGACGTTGTTTAGCGATACCGCCCAGTGGAGCTTGATACAGTAAAACGCAAACACTGGCGGCTGCGCCTCGCCCTACTCTGCCACGCAATTGATGCAGTTGAGATAGTCCGAAACGTTCGGCGTGTTCTATCACCATCAGGCTGGCATTGGGCACATCTACACCGACTTCAATCACGGTGGTGGCGACTAAAACTTGGATTTCATTTTTGATGAAAGCGTCCATCACGGCTTGTTTTTCAGCTTGTTTGAGACGCCCATGGACTAAGCCAACTTGGCAATCGGGAAGAGCGGCGCTTAACATCGCGTGAGTGTCGGTGGCGGTCTGTAATTGCAGTGCTTCAGACTCCTCAATTAATGGGCAGACCCAATATACTTGCTTGCGTTCTAGCGTGGCGGCATGCACCCTTTGAATAACTTCTTCGCGTCGGTTTTGGTCGATCACGCGCGTCATTATTGGTGTGCGTCCCGGGGGTAACTCATCAATGACCGACACTTCGAGGTCGGCGTAATAGGTCATCGCTAAGGTACGTGGAATCGGGGTGGCAGACATCATCAGTTGATGCGGTACTTTGCCGGCTTCACCTTTGTTGCGTAAAGTAAGACGCTGGGCGACGCCGAAGCGATGCTGCTCATCAACAATGACCAATCCTAGTTTGGAAAATTGTACTGACTCCTGTATCAAGGCATGCGTGCCAATCACCAATTGTGCTGCGCCACTGGAGATCAATCCTTGCGCTTCGCGTTTTTCTTTTTTCTTGAGACTGCCTGTGAGCCAAGCTGTTTTCACGCCTAAAGGGGCTAACCAGCTAGCTACTTTACGAAAATGCTGTTCCGCCAAAATCTCGGTCGGAGCCATTAAGGCTGCTTGGTAACCACTATCAATCGCTTGCGCTGCAGCGAGGGCGGCAACGATGGTTTTACCACTGCCTACATCGCCTTGCAACAGCCTTTGCATAGGAAAATCTTGTTTTAGATCTTGCCGAATTTCGGCTAAGACGCGTTCTTGCGCACTGGTCAACGTAAACGGTAGGGTGCGTATAAATTCTGCGCAAAGCGCGCCGACGATAGGCAAGCTGGTCGCCCCTTTAGCACGGCGCGAAGCTTGGGCGCGTTTGAGTGACAATTGCTGCGCTAGGAGTTCATCAAATTTCATCCGCTCCCAAGCTGGATGCTCACGTTCTAACAAAGCGTATTGATCCACATCGGGTGGCGGCATGTGCAGTAATTTTACTGACACTTCAAATTCAGACAAATGCAGTTTGGCCAGTAAGCTAGGTGAGAGTGTATCTTGCCAATTCACCTTGAGTAGTGCTGCGCTAATCGCTTTGCGCAACATGTTTTGCGATACCCCTTCACCAGCGTGGTACACCGGTGTGAGCGAGCTTGGTAGTGCCGCGCCAGCGTTGACGATCTTGTAGGTGGGATGCACCATTTCCGCACCAAAAAAACCATGACGTAACTCACCCCTCGCGCGTACCCGCATGCCGATCGCCATCTGCTTGATTTGACTGCCGTAAAAATTGAGAAAACGCAGCACCACTTGCGAAGACTCATCACTAATCGTCACCACCAATTGACGCCGAGGTTTGGGCTGAATTTCACAACTCGTGACCTCACCTTCGATCTGTACCGCATTGCCAGCCCGCATGGCGGCCTCACGCATGGAAACGATCTCGGTTTCATCTTCGTAGCGCATGGGTAGATGCAAAACAAAGTCCATCTCCGTACGAAGACCGAGCTTGGCGAACTTGTCTTGTTCGCGTGGGGTTTTCGGTAGGGAGGAGGAAGTGGCTGACATAGGGTAAAATGGCGGGTTATTAGCTAATTCTACTGGTTTTTCATACAGTAGTGTGATTTTTATGTATTCTCTCAGCGATTTTGATTTTGAACTCCCTCCCGAACTAATTGCGCAAACGGCTTTGCCTGATCGTACCGCTTCGCGTCTATTGCATGTTGAAAATGCGGGTATCGTCGATAGGCATTTTCGCGATGTCATCGATCAATTAAACGCCGGGGATTTGTTAATCTTCAACGACACACGCGTTTTAAAAGCACGGTTTTTTGGGGCTAAAGAAACGGGTGGTAAAGTCGAGATGTTGGTCGAGCGCGTAATTAAAAACACGCTGGACGAACACATCGTTCACGCACAAATACGGGCTTCCAAATCGCCCTTGGCGGGAAGTAAAATTCGTTTGGCTGAGGCCTTTGATGTTACCGTAGGCGAGCGTGCGGGTGAATTTTTCACCTTACATTTTCCTGCTGACGTGTTTGAACTGATAGAAAAATACGGACGTTTGCCGCTACCACCTTACATCGATCATGAAGCCGACGATTTTGATGAACAGCGCTATCAAACGGTGTATTCGCGGGTACCCGGTGCAGTCGCCGCACCTACTGCCGGTTTGCATTTTAATGAGGCCTTGCTAGCAGAATGTAGCGCCAAAGGCATACACTTTGCCTATGTGACTTTGCATGTGGGTGCAGGAACCTTTCAACCAGTGCGTACTGAAGATTTAAGTAAACACCCTATGCACAGCGAATGGTATACCGTGCCGCAAGCTACGGTCGATGCAGTGGCAGCGTGCCAAGCGGCAGGTAAGGCGGTAGTTTGTGTCGGCACCACCAGTATGCGAGCGATAGAATCGGCCTCGCAAACTGGTAGCTTGTTGGCCGGTAGTGGCGACACTAATTTATTTATCACTCCCGGTTATGTGTTTAAAACCGTGGATCGCTTAATCACCAATTTTCATTTACCAAAATCGACACTGTTAATGTTGGTTTCGGCCTTTGCGGGATATGATGCGATTAAGCTGGCGTATGCGCATGCGATAGAGCAAAAATATCGCTTTTTTAGTTATGGCGATGCGATGTTGTTGACGAATCGAACTTCTTAGCTTTTTTCATACAGAGCGAAGAAAGCAGACAGAGAAAAACAAAAAAGTGTGTTTTTCTCTTGCCCGGGACGATTTTGCGTAAGCCCTAATTTCATCAATTTTTTCTAAGTCGGTAAATCCTATGCTGCAATTTCAATTACTTAAAAAAGATAAGACCACAGCCGCACGTCGTGGTCGTATCACCGTCAACCATGGTGTGATCGAGACGCCGATTTTTATGCCGGTTGGCACCTACGGCTCAGTTAAGGCGATGTCGCCTTTAGAGCTGAAAGAAATCGACGCACACATTATTCTTGGTAATACCTTCCATTTATGGTTACGGCCAGGCTTGGATGTCGTCAGTAAATTTGGTGGTCTGCATGACTTTATGGGATGGGATAGACCCATACTGACGGACTCGGGTGGTTTCCAAGTTTTCTCTTTAGGCGCGATGCGCAAGATCACCGAAGAAGGCGTTAAATTTGCTTCGCCGATTAGTGGCGAGCGTCTGTTCTTGTCGCCCGAAATCTCTATGCAAATTCAAAAGACTTTGAACGCTGACATTGTCATGCAGTTCGACGAGTGCACACCTTACGAGATCGACGGACGTCCAGCCACTAGCGAGGAAGCTGGCAAATCTATGCGCATGTCCTTACGTTGGGCGCAGCGTTCTATGAATGAATTTAAAGACGGAGAAAACCCCAATGCCTTGTTCGGTATTGTCCAAGGTGGCATGTTCGAAAACCTGCGCGATGAGTCTTTGGACGCTTTAAACGAAATCGGTTTTGACGGTATGGCTATCGGTGGTCTTTCTGTCGGTGAACCTAAGGAAGACATGCTACGCATCCTTTCCCACATAGGGCCAAAACTTCCGGAAAATAAACCGCATTACTTAATGGGCGTAGGCACACCAGAAGATTTGGTCGCAGGGGTAATGAATGGCATCGATATGTTTGACTGCGTTATGCCGACCCGCAATGCGCGTAACGGCTGGATATTTACCCGCTATGGCGACATCAAAATCAAGAACGCTCGCTATAAAGAAGACAAAACACCACTCGATGAAACTTGCGGCTGTTACGCCTGCAAAAACTTTTCTCGCGCCTATCTACATCACCTACATCGCACTGGGGAAATCTTAGGCGCACGCTTAAATACCATCCATAACTTGCACTATTACTTAGAGCTCATGCGTCAAATTAGAGTGGCTTTGGATGAGGAACGCTTTGCAGAATTTGTGGTGGCGTTTAAGGCGGATAGGGCGCGCGGAATTTAGTCGCGAATTTGAATATTTTCTCAAAATGTTCTACTCGCACCAACGATTAAAAACCCAGTTGGTGCGCATCGTGTTTGTCAAAATCGATCCATGTACTCGTAGTCAAGACAAGACAAGTCAAGACAAGACAAGACAAAACAAGAAATTGTAATTCATCGCTTGCAGATTTTAAGGACTGCAAGCCGTAACTCAAATCCTCATAGAAATTCTGGGTTGAATAAAGAACAAAATTCATGTTAGTATTTTGCTCTCATTAAAATGCTGTGAATAATTTATTCACGCTCACTCAAACTAACATGACCCTACCACTATCTCGTTCTCCTGAACTACTTCGTGAATTAGCAAAGCCCAGTCCAAGTTACACCCGCCGCGCATGGTTAGCGATGGGTGCTTTGGCCTTGTTTATGACGCTTTATCTGTTGCTAGCGACATGGTTTTTGTTTACTGCGTATCGCCTCAGTATCGGCGCTGGTAATTCGGGGAGTGCAGTTTGGGGATGGGGAATGGCGCTTTGTGCCGTATTGCTGGCGGCGTTTATGTTGAAAGGTTTTTTCTTTGTAAAGCGCGGTGTAAATGACGATAGTATTGAGATTACGCCTATGCAAGAGCCACGCTTATTTCAATTTTTATTTGAGTTGGCTGACCTTGCCGGCGCACCACGACCGCATCGGGTATTCGTGTCGGCACGAGTGAATGCGGCAGTGTTTTATGATCTCTCTATCGTGAATTTATTTTTCCCTTCTAAGAAAAATTTGGAGATAGGTTTAGGTCTGGTGAACGTGCTTAATTTGGGAGAATTACGCGCCGTGTTAGCGCATGAATTCGGACATTTTGCGCAAAAAGCCATGGCGGTGGGGCGTTGGGTGTATATCGCGCAGCAGATCGCGGGAAATCTAGTAGCGCGACGCGATAGCTTGGATGATTTTTTGAATTCTTGGTCGCGGATTGATTTTCGCTTGGCGTGGATGGCGTGGATTTTAAGTATCATCGTTTGGTCTATCCGGTCTCTTGTCGATACGGTTTTTAGCGTCGTGGTGATGATACAGCGAGCCCTGTCGCGTGAAATGGAGATGCAGGCCGATTTGGTCGCCGTTTCTCTTACTGGTAGTGATGCCCTGATCCATGCTTTGCATCATATGCAAGCTGCTGATGACGCTTGGAATCGTGCGGTTAATTTTGCCTTTGAGGAAAAAGAGAAAGAAAAAATTGCTCCTGATTTGTTTCAGCTACAAAGCGAAATTCTAGAACGTATGGCGATTTTGTTGGGCGATGAAAACTATAAAAAACTGCCACCACTACCGCTCATCAATCCAGAGCAACATCGGGTCTTTAAGGCTGATTTTGCTAGACCGCCACAGATGTGGCTCACTCACCCGCTCAATCACGAGCGTGAAGAAAATGCTAAACGCCGTTATATTCCAGCCGATATCGATCAAGCCAGTGCTTGGGCGATTTTTGAGAGTGCCCCTGCATTGCGTGAGCAAGTTACCCTGAAATTTTTGCAGGCTGAAAAATCCTCACCTTGTGAGATGGCAGAATTACTCAAGAGTTTGGATAAGCAATTTCAACGAGAACATTTACATAGCCGTTATCGCGGCGTCTATTATGGGCGTTCGCCGGTACGTTTTGCACGCGGTGCGTCGGAGATGTATCTGCCAAAAGATGAAATTACTTTGTCTGATTTGGATAGTCTTTACCCGGAATCGATCAGTCAAGACATAGAGCAATTGGCGCAAATTGAAAAAGAACTCGGTCAACTCCGTGCGGTGCAAAACGGAGTATGGCAGGCCAGCGGGAAAACCTTGCATCTGCGTGGACGAGAATTAAAATCTAAAGACATTCCTAAAGCCATCACTGAAATCGAAAATGAATTAGCCATCTTAGAGGATAAGTTATTCGCGCATGATAAACGTTGTCGTAGTGTGTATATGCTCGCCGCGAATCAAGTAGGCAATGGTTGGCCAGAATATTTATTTGCTTTACTGGAGTTGATCCATTACGCGGACCATACCATTGCCAATATCCGCGATCAACAAGGCCTTTTGAGTAATACCGTCAGCGTCGTCACTGCTACCCGTAAAGTGAGTAGTGCCGGCGTGAACGATGTGATTAGTGCTGCGGGACATTTATATGCTCTGCTGGAAAACGTATTTAAACAAAGTACTGAATTAAGCTTAGACCATATTCTACGTCAGCGATTGGAAGTCGCCAGTTGGCAAGAATTGCTAGGCGAATTTAAACTCAGTGCACCCAATCAAGAAAACATCTCGTCTTGGTTAGATGTTATTGATAGTTGGGTTGGGCAGGTGGTGGGCGCATGTTCGGCCTTGCGCTTGCACGCTTTAGAGCAATTATTGATTTCTGAAGCGGTAGTGGCTCGGCATGCCAAAGAAGGGAAAGCGATTATTTCCGCGCCGACAGCGCCGACTGTAGCTAAAGCCTACGATACTTTAATCCCAGGAAAAGAGAGAAAACGTCAAACTAAACTCGATTGGTGGGCACGGTTTCAAATCGCTGACGGGGTCTTTGCTACCCTAGCTCGTTTTGGTGTGGCTAGTGGTATCGTGGTGGCAGTCTTGGGCTTTGGTGCCTTTGTGGGCGGGGTCGATGTCACGGTGTATAACGGTCTGGCGCGCACCGTGAGGGTCAATATCGCGGGTAAGACTCTACAACTAGCGCCTTTTGCGAGCGGCGATCTCACAGTGGATCCAACTCAATTGCTGCGCATAGAAACCAAGACTGCGGAAGGGGTATTGATAGAGACTTTTGCGAGTAATGCTGAAGGTGCATTTTCCCATTTTGTCTACAATGTTGGTGCTGCGAGCCCTTTGATCGAATGGACTCATCCTTATGGTAACGCCAGTCCAAGGCCAGATCGTATGCTAGGCGCACCACGGTGGATTTCCAGTAATGTGGATGTGTTTTTTGCTGATCCACCCAAATCGATTTCATCTAAAACGGGAGGTGGAACTAGGGATATTTTGACCGGCTTTGGGAATGCGCCGGCCGGACAGCAATTAGCCATGTTGAGCGACCCAAAAGAGAAGCAACAAGCGATTCGATTGCATGCGCGTTGGGATGATACTAGTGTGCCTGAAACCCTTTCCTGGCTCACGGTAGCACAAGAAGACAAAGATTTTTCGGGGTTGATACAAGCACGTTTGAAAGAAGCCCCCGAGGACGTGGTTTTACGACGTACCGAGCAAGATATGGTTGGTCGTGATGGTCGTGCAGCGCTTTGCGAAAAAAGCCAAGAGCGTGCGAGGCAGGCCGCTAATAACCCTGATCTGCGTTATTTAGCCTTGCGTTGTATGGACAGGAACGAGGCGCGAAGAACACTATTCATACAAGCGCAGCAGCAATGGCCCAAGCATGGCTGGCTCGCGTATGCGGCTGGCTATGCTTTTGCTGAAAACATGCAATGGAATGAGGCGCTCACGGCATTTGCTAGCGCGCGTCGCTCTTTACCAGTGATGAGTGGTGTGATCGCGGAAGAGCAATTGCGTATCACTCGTCTAGTGCAAAAAGATACCAATGCATCACTACAAGATTTAGTGCAAGGTGATAGAAATCTCGAATTAATATTGGCGATCGAAAAAGAGAAGATCTTAGACACGCCTGAGCTACAAGCCTACCAAGCACTTTATCGAGGACAGCTAGAGCGTGCTGTGAGCCTAGTGAAGCAACGTCCACAAAGTGCGGCACGAGTCTTACGCTTGGCTGCCGCTTCAGTGGGGGCTAGCGCCGATCTAAAAGCCCAAGCTCTGGCTCTCGATGTCGAGCAAGGTGTAGATTACAAAACCGTGTTCTCAGCGATGGCACTGGCCTTAACCGCGCAAAAAAGTATAGAGCCATATTTCAAAGTGGTGCATGGCATGCCATCTGAAGTAGAGCAAGCTTTTCGCCAGTTCGTAGAGCACTTCATGCACAAAGACTTTGTTCGTGCCGAACACGATATGTTGGGTATGGCGCCAGAATACCGCGCTCAAGCCTATAGCATGGCAGTGGTGGTACTCGGCAAACAAGCCCCGGTCGAATGGCGCGATGCGGCTAAGCATCTCTTGTTTGTTTCTGAACGGCCGTATTTGGGGTGAAGTTCTATGGATGAGGGACAAGAGCATGGATTGTCCCGCGAGCTTGAAACACCCTTTTGGAAAAGGGGATGGGGTTGTGGAGTAGCCATCTCATCGCAATTACATTTTGATAATGAATTTATTTAATGTGATCTTGCATCTAGGCGATAAACTTCGTGTTAGGTCAATTTTTTTCTTCGCCGCTGCCGCCTAATGCTAGAATGTGGCGCTTTGTTGTTCGCCTTGATTTCCTTGCATCGTCCTTTAATTGTTCTTGCTCTTTAAATTGCGAGACTTGCCCCAAAATGGGTCGGACAGGAAAAATAAAATAATTATTTATATTAATTGGAGTGTGATCGTGTTTATTTCTAATGCTTATGCGCAAGCTGCTGGTGCGGCTTCTGAAAGTAGTTTGTTGAGTTTTTTACCTATCGTTTTGATGTTCGTGGTGTTGTACTTCGTCATGATACGTCCACAAATGAAACGCCAAAAAGAGCAAAAATCCATGATGGATGCTTTGGCCAAGAACGATGAAGTAATTACTGCGGGTGGCATTGTCGGTAAAGTGACTAAAGTGGCTGATGCTTTTGTTACGGTGGAAGTTGCGAATGGCGTGGAGATGCAATTTCAAAAAAGTGCAGTTACTACGCTTTTACCTAAAGGCACGATCAAAGGTCTGTAAGCTTTGATGTTCTGCTGGGCGAGCTGTTTTTTTGCTCGCCATCCGATTGATTTCATTTAAATACGCCCGCTATGAATCGCTATCCTCTCTGGAAGTACCTCATCATTTTGGTCACACTGGTGTTTGGTGCGCTGTACGCCGCGCCTAATTTACCTTTCTTTGGCAAAACCCCAGCCCTGCAAATTAATAGTAGCAAGGCCACTATCAAATTAGATAGCCGCATGGTGGCAAAAGTCGAGCAAGTGTTAAAAGACGCTGGTGTACCCGCGACTTCAGTGGTGTTTGAAGACAATGGGACGCAGGCTTCAATACGCGCTCGGTTTTTAGACGTGGACACACGCTTTAAAGCAAAAACAGTGTTAGAAAATGGCCTTAACGCTGATCCCAAAGATAAAGTGTATACGGTCGCTTTTAATCTCTTACCTAATACTCCCGCTTGGCTACAAAAAATCAACGCTCGCCCTATGAATTTGGGTTTGGATTTGCAGGGTGGGGTGCACTTTTTGATGCAGGTCGATACTTCTCAGATGCTGGATAAGCGCCTGAACGTGGTTCAGTCTACTGTGCGTTCCACTTTAAAAGATAAAGATATTCGGCATGCGGGATTGTCGAGAGATGCTGGCAGCGTCACTGTAAAATTCCGTGATGCAGAGACGCGCTCTAAGGCGCGTGATGTGATCGCGCGGGCGATGAATGATGTTACGCTATTCGAACCACCGATTGCTGCTGGTGGCGTAGCTGAGGGCGATTTTGTATTGCAACTGACGGTCAAGCCAGATGCCCTAACCACCTTGATGAGTGAAGGTGTTAAACAAAATATGTCCGCCTTAGCCAAGCGTGTGAATGAGATCGGTGTCTCTGAACCGCTGATTCAACAACAAGGGCCAGATCGTATCGTGGTGGAATTGGCGGGGGTAGATGATGTTGATGCTGCTCGTCGTTTGATTGGTCGGACTGCGACGCTAGAAATTCGCTTGGTAGATGAATCAGTAATCGGTCCAGTGACAGAAACCACTGCCGTACCTTTTGGTTCTGAGTTGTTTAAGGTCGGCCGTCAAGGCCCACACATTTTGTATAAAGACGTGCTGACCACCGGCGACTCGATTATTGGGGCAACTTCCGGTTACGACGAAAGTCAAAACCCTGAGGTGAATATTGTCCTCAATAGTGAAGCTGGTCGTCGTATGACCGAAGCGACGCGCATTAATGTAGGCAAACGTATGGCCTTCATTTTGTTTGAAGAAGGCAAGGGCGAGTTGTTGCAAGTGGCGACTATCCAAAGTGCCTTGGGCAATCGCTTTCGCACTACCGGTTTGGGGACACCTGCTGCGGCTGCTGAGTTAGCTTTGCTGTTACGTTCCGGTGCTCTGGCCGCGCCGATGAAGATCATAGAAGAACGTACAGTCGGCCCAGCCTTGGGTGCCGATAATATTGTCAAAGGGGTGAATTCCACTATGTACGGTTTTGCAGCTATCGCCGTATTCATGATTATTTATTACCTCCTGTTCGGCGCGTTTAGTGTGACTGCTTTGGCAGCCAACTTGTTGTTACTGTTGAGCGTACTATCCTTAATGCAGGTGACGTTAACTTTGCCTGGTATCGCCGCGATTGCTTTGGCTTTGGGGATGGCGATTGATGCCAACGTCTTGATTAATGAGCGGATACGAGAAGAGCTACGAGCGGGTGTGGCGGCACAGACAGCGATTTCCACCGGCTTTGATCGCGCTTGGGCGACTATTTTAGATTCTAACGTGACGACTTTTATTGTTGGCTTGGCGCTGTTGGCTTTTGGTTCTGGTCCAATTAAAGCTTTTGCGATTGTGCATTGCTTAGGAATTTTGACTTCGATCTTCTCTTCGGTCTTTGTGTCACGCGGCGTGGTGAATCTTTGGTACGGACGCAAAAAGAAATTGGCCTCCGTGTCGATAGGACAAATTTGGAAGCCTACGGAAAACAAATAAAAAAATCCTAGCGCAGTGGCTGTAGAGCTAAGTCGAGATGACTCTACAGCGCACGGCGACTTAGTGATATTTGCTTGTTTTTGTTTGGATTAAAATTAAAAAAATTGAGGAACCATCATGGAATTATTCCGCATTAAAAAAGACATACCCTTCATGCGCAATGCGCTGATTTTTAATGTCATTTCTGCGATCACATTTGCCGCAGCAGTGTTTTTTTTGGTGACCAAACCTTTGCATTTATCGGTGGAATTTACCGGTGGTACGTCAGTGGAGGCGCACTACCAGCATAGTGCGGACATAGATAAAATTAGAGGTACTGTGGAAGCTGCTGGCTTTCCGGGAGCGAGTGTTATTCCTTTTGGTACATCTGAAGATGTCATGATACGACTACCGGCACTACCCAAAGGCTCTTCGCTCGAACAACAAACCAATAAGGTCATGGCGGCTTTGCAAGCGGCTGATCCCACGGTTATTAAAAAAGGTAGTTCCGTAGTCGGCTCGCAAGTGGGTGAAGAATTGGCGCACGATGGCCTGATGGCTTTGTTATTTGTGATCGTCGGCGTGATGGCTTACTTGGCGCTAAGGTTTGAATGGAAATATGCGGTTTCCGCCATCATCGCCAACTTGCATGACGTGGTGATTATTCTCGGTTTCTTTGCTTTCTTTGGTTGGGAATTTGATTTGGCTGTGTTGGCGGCGGTGCTGGCGGTCTTGGGTTATTCCGTCAATGAATCAGTGGTTATTTTTGATCGAATTCGTGAAAACTTCCGCAAGTTGCGCAAAGCTTCGGTGACTGATGTGATCGATAATGCGATTACTAGCACCATTTCACGTACCGTGATCACCCATGGTTGTACTCAAATGATGGTTTTGTCTATGTTGTTTTTTGGTGGTCCTACTTTAAATGGTTTTGCTAAAGCGCTGACCATTGGTATTTTATTTGGTATTTACTCTTCAGTGTTCGTCGCCGCGGCGATTGCTATGTGGCTGGGCGTAAAACGTGAGGATTTGATACCAGCAGTGAAAGAAAAAGACAACACAGATGGTGCAGTGGTCTAAGTACTGTTGTCATTAAGTAGAAAAGCCAGCATTCGTGCTGGTTTTTTTTTGCTAAGATGGCAGACATATGCCGTTACATTAGGCTACAAAAATTCCTCAGAAGATTGTTGAACTTAACAGTGTAGAACAGTCAAACAAGTATCTAGCTTATCGATCACGCTACCATCTCGAAACTATTTTCAAAACCACTTCAAAACATGAAAAAATCAAAAACCATTGTCGTCATTGCCTTGCTACTCGCAAGCGCAGGCACTTACTTGGCTTGGAAAAAATTCGGTACACCAAGTACCGATGCACCAGCTACAGTGGGTCTAGGAAGCCAAATTGGCGGCAATAAAAATCAAGTGGTGAGCGTGAGTACGGTATTGGCGCAGAAGCGTGATTATGAAGTCAAGTTGACCGCTAATGGCGTCGTCACTGCCTTGAACACGGTAGAAGTGCGTCCTCAGGTGGCAAGTGTGATTGCCAAGGTACACATCAAAGAAGGGCAATTTGTTCATGCCGGTGATGTGTTGTTCACTTTGGATAACCGTAACGACAGCGTCAATGTCGCCAAAGCACAAGCGCAACTAGATAAGGAACTGGCGAGTTTGGCCGAGAATCAACGCCAACTGTTACGCAGCAAAGAATTATTTGAAAGAAAATTTCAATCGCAAAGCGCGGTCGATGCCAGTCAAACTTTGGTGCAGGCACAGCAAGCGGTGGTTGACGCAGCCAAGGCCGCTTTGGCTTCAAGTAAAGTGAGCTTAGGCTTTAATCGCATCGTGGCACCCAGCGCTGG
>JAIELM010000070.1 GCA_019752975.1 Undibacterium sp.
AGATAAGAAAAGAAGCGCGTTTTACCGGGATTGAAAACGCCCCATTACCATGGTTAGTGAGCTCAGGCCGTGCACTGTTGTTGCGATCAAATGTTCGTTTTTTGTTTGGTAGTTATTTTGAACATAGTTTGGAAAAATACGATGTCGTGTTTTGCTACCTTTCACCCGCAGCCATGCCTGCAATTTGGCTCAAAGCGAAAAAAGAAATGAAGCCCGGCACATTATTATTGAGCTATGAGTTTCTTATTCCCAACGAGATTCCTGATATATGTCTCAATGTGGAACAAGATAAGCCCCAATTGTACGGATGGCGCATATAATGAAACAACGAAAAATAGTTTTTTTAGGCAATATTTTAGTAAATCTTGCCTCGGCTTGTCTGTTCGCTGGTATCCTTTAGATGTTGCTATATTGGTTCATGGCTTTGAGCGAAATTTTCTGAGGAGTTTAACTCGTGTTAGTCATCGTCGGCTATATCGTTGTGTGTGGGTCTGTGTTCGGCGGCTTTGTCATGTCCGGTGGGCATATCGCTGTTCTATTTCAGCCTTTAGAATTATTAATGATCGGCGGCGCTGCGGTCGGCGCTTCATGCGTAGGAAATAACGGTAAAGTTTTAAAGGCTTCATTAAAAGCGCTTCCTTCCGTGCTGAAGGGTTCCAAATTTAGCAAAGCGATGTACATGGAGTTGATGACCATGTTATTCGATGTACTCACCAAAATTCGGAAAGAAGGTTTGATGTCGATCGAGGGCGACATAGAAAAACCTGAAGAGAGTCCCTTATTTAGCAAATACACCTTAGTGGTTTCTGACCATCATTTGATGGAGTTTTTGAGCGACTATTTGCGTCTGATGGTATCGGGAAATATGGATGCCTTTCAAATAGAAAATTTGATGGATAACGAGTTGGAAACGCATCATCATGAAGGTGCAATTCCCGCTCATTTCATTGCAAAATTAGGTGATGGCTTGCCCGCTTTCGGCATCGTTGCAGCGGTGATGGGCGTGGTACATACGATGGAATCGGTGGGGATTCCGCCTGCTGAATTAGGAATATTAATTGCGCATGCCTTGGTCGGTACTTTTTTAGGTATTTTGTTAGCCTATGGTTTTGTCGGCCCATTGGCCAGTTTAATGGAGCAAAACTTAGATGAGTCATCGAAGGCCTTTCAATGTGTCAAAGTGACTTTGCTTGCGAGTTTAAATGGTTATGCGCCAGCATTATCAGTAGAGTTTGGACGCAAGGTTTTATACTCAACAGAAAGGCCGACTTTCTCCGAGTTAGAAGATCATATAAAGCAGTCTAAGTCTAAGTAAAGTGAAAGATTAAAATGGCATCCGATGAAGCCCGCCCCATTATAGTTAAGCGAATAAAAAAAGTCGCTGGTGGACACCATGGCGGCGCTTGGAAAATTGCTTATGCTGATTTTGTGACTGCAATGATGGCTTTCTTCTTATTGATGTGGTTGCTAGGATCTACCGCAAAAGGAAATTTAAATGGAATTGCCGAGTATTTTCAAACGCCACTAAAAGTCGCCATGGCCGGTGGTGATGGTGCTGGCGATAGCTCCAGTATCATCAAAGGCGGAGGAAAAGATTTGACGATGACGGATGGGCAGGTTAAAAAAGGAATAAATGATCCCGGCAAAAAAACTGTCACTGTTCAAGGTGCTGAAGCGGTATTGGCTAAGATAGAGGGGGAGCGTTTAAAGGTATTAAAAGAAAAAATCGAAGCCGTAATCGACGGAAATCCCAGCCTTAAACAATTTAAAAATCAGCTGCTTTTAGACATTACCAGTGAGGGCTTGCGCATACAATTGGTCGACGAAAAAAATCGCCCTATGTTCGCCTTAGCAAGAGCCGAATTGCAGCCATACACCCAGGTAATTCTGCGCGAGATTGGTTTGGCGTTAAATGATGTTCCGAATCGTATTAGCCTGTCTGGTCATACTGATGCAACCCCATTTGGTACCGGAGAAAAAGGGTATAGTAATTGGGAGCTGTCAGCTGACAGGGCGAACGCTTCTAGACGTGAATTAATTTATGGCGGAATGGACGAGGCTAAAGTTTTACGTATTGTTGGTCTCTCGTCCTCGGTTCCATTTGACAAAAGTGATCCACTGAGTCCAATTAATCGACGTATCAGCATTATCGTAATGAATAAAAAAGCAGAACTCGCGGTCACTGAAGAATCCGAATTAGACGTAAACAAAGGCGCAAAAGATGGCAAAGTGCAGTAAATGAATACAGGCTAGTGGACTATGTGCTGAGCATTGTTGCAGAAAAGGACGTTGAAGATGTCAAAGAAAAAGATGCTAGGTTCTCAGGTTAAGCAACTTTTAGCGGGCGTATCTGATCACGGTATCGCCCATCTTCTTGAGGTTGAGACAGACTTGGTTCAAACCACGATTTTGCTTGGGGAAGCAATTGAAAAATTGGGCGTCAATTTCTTGGATTTGCACGCTTCATTAACCGCGCAAGAAGAGCAAATTAGTCAAATTATGGCTAGTTGCTCAATTCCTCCAATTAATGCGCAACGTCTGACAGAGATACAGACAGATATCTCCTTGCACATCAACAATGCAGTGATTAGTTTGCAATTCCAGGATCTCACCAATCAATTGATTTCGAGAACAGTGCAAAGAAGCGCTGGCCTGCGAGAACTATTAAATACTTTAGATGTTGTGGGTGACATTATTCCCCACGATGGGGAGATCGAGGAGATTTCTGGCTTACTTAGTGATATTGCCGATAAGCTCGAAAAGCAAAGCGTGGATTTAAAAAGTTTGTTGCGTAAAACGGTAAATCAGCAAGACTTAGGTAGTGGTGATATTGAACTATTTTAATGTTTAGTTTTTATGTGTTGTTGTTTGGAGAGCGTATTCTCTTTTTTTATTGGAGTTGTGATGGCCAAGACAATTTTAGCTGTGGATGATTCGGGTTCTTTGCGCCAAATGGTAGCGTTTAGCTTAAAAGCGGCAGGGTATCAGGTTATTGAAGCCGTTGACGGTCAAGATGGGCTAGAAAAAGCCAAGATGCAAGTAGTTGATTTGGTGTTGACGGATCAAAACATGCCACGTATGGACGGTCTGACTTTGATTAAATCTTTACGTACCTTGCCGAGCTATCAAAAAGTGCCTATTTTGATGCTGACGACCGAATCAGGTGACGAAATGAAGGCAAAAGGACGTGCTGCTGGTGCAAATGGCTGGCTGGTAAAACCCTTTGACCCGCAAAAATTAATTGAGGTCGTGAAAAAAGTCATAGGTTAGGTTGGACGTGAATTCACAAATTTTTGGGTTAATCATGGAGTGGGATAATGAAGATTGACATGAGTCAGTTCTTTCAAGTGTTCTTTGATGAAGCTGAAGAATTGCTTGCTGAAAAAGAACGCCTATTAATAGGTGTCGACGTTTCCTCGCCCGATCCAGAGGATCTCAATGCGATCTTTCGCACGGCGCATTCGATCAAGGGTGGTGCCTCGACATTCGGCATTAGTGATATGTCTGACGTGACCCATATCCTCGAAAACCTCTTAGATAAAATCAGGAAAGGAGAGATGGTCTTAACGGCCGAGCACGTTGACGCTTTTTTGGCCGCTAAAGATGTGTTAAAAATGCAGCTTGATGGGCATAGGTTTGGTGCTAAAGTCGATTTGGATGTGGTAGGTGATGTCCGCATGTTACTCCAATCCTTCATACAAGATGGCTCTGTGATTAAGCCCGCGGCACTTACTTTTCAAGCACCTGAAAAAAACGATGATGAACTCTTTGAATTTTGTTTTCATGTCACATTCAATGAAATACAAGCTGAAGATTTGCACTTGTTAAGCGCTGAACTCGCTTTGTTAGGTGAGATTGAATGTAAAAAAAATTCAGAGGGAAAAGATTTAGTGGTGCTGCATACTAACGGCTCCCAAGATGACATCGTCGCGATCTGTTCGTTTATTTTAGATGCAGACAAAATGACGATCACTAAGGTAGATCATGAGCAAGCATCGCAGTTAACTAGTACCTCAAATGACGAAGAATTGGGTTATGGTTTTTTTGAACCAATAGGAGAGATGCTTGCGTCGCACCCTAATGAGCAGCAACACAATAAAGCCTCGCAGACAGATATTGCAACAAATCAGGCCAAGCTAAATACAAAAAAAGAGAGCGATAAAAGTGGTGCGGCTCAAGAGTCAACGACGATACGGGTCGGTATAGAAAAAGTTGATCAAATTATTAACTTAATTGGAGAGCTCGTCATCACTCAAGCGATGTTGGCACAACGCACCCAAGACCTCGATCCAGTTGAAAATGAAAAAATGTTGAGTAGCATAGCTCATCTAACTCGCAATACCCGTGATTTGCAAGAAGCGGTGATGTCCATACGTATGATGCCCATGGATTATGTATTCTCGCGCTTTCCACGTATGGTGAGGGATCTTGCGACCAAGCTCGGTAAGAAAGTGGAGTTCATCACCTATGGAGCGTCGACTGAACTGGATAAAGGTCTTATAGAGCGCATCGTTGATCCGCTGACTCACCTAGTGAGAAATAGTATTGATCACGGCATAGAAATGCCCGCAATACGCCATCAGAATGGCAAGACAGAAGTGGGGAAATTATCACTCTCGGCAGTGCATCAAGGTGGTAACGTCGTGATTGAAGTTTGCGATGATGGCGGTGGCCTAGATAGGGTAAAAATCCTCGCTAAAGCTAAGTCAAATGGTTTAAATGTGACCGACAGCCTGAGCGATTCTGAGGTCTGGCAATTAATTTTCGCACCGGGTTTTTCCACCGCGGAAGTGGTCACTGACGTTTCGGGACGCGGTGTCGGCATGGATGTGGTCAAGCGTAATATTACCCAAATGGGAGGAGTAGTTGATATTCGATCCGCAAAGGGATTTGGTACTACGATTACGATTTCCTTGCCCTTGACCTTGGCGATTTTAGATGGCATGTCAATTAAGGTGGGCGACGAGATTTATATTTTGCCCTTAGGCTTCGTAGTGGAATCTCTCCAACCGCATCCCGACGATATCCGGGATGTGAACGGTCAAGGACGGGTGCTGAAAATTCGCCAAGAGTATCTGCCACTTATTCCCTTATTTGAGTTCTTTAATATTGTGCCTCAACATACGGATCCTGCCGCTGGTATTCTTGTAATAGTTGAGGTGGACGGGAAAAAAGCTGCGCTTTTTGTTGACGACCTAGTCGGGCAACAACAAGTGGTGGTTAAAAATATTGAGTCAAACTATAGGAAGATCCCTGGAATTTCGGGCGCAACGATTCTTGGTGATGGAGGCGTGTCATTGATCTTAGATGTCGCTGCGTTATTGCGATTAGTTCGATAAATATTGATGACGAGTGCCATTGGACTTACTAACTCACATTAAGCGAGGAAATAATATGATACAGAACTCTGAAGCCCCTGCTAGAATTGGTCAGACTGAGGAAAAAAAAGAGGACATTGGTACCAATGAATTCTTGGCATTTACCTTGGGAAACGAAGAGTACGGCATAGATATTCTTAAAGTGCAGGAAATTCGCGGTTATGAGGCGGTGACTCGTATTGCCAATGCTCCTGAGTTTCTAAAAGGGGTGATCAACCTGCGCGGCATTATCGTACCTATCGTCGACATGCGTATTAAATTTAATCTAGGTACGCCAACCTACGACCAACTGACGGTCGTGATCATACTCAATATTGGCTCACGAGTCGTGGGCATGGTGGTGGATAGTGTTTCTGATGTGATGACATTATTGCCTGAACAAGTCAGGCCGGCACCGGAAATGAACACTACATTTAACAATGACTTTCTGATCGGCCTTGGTACTTTAGAGGCGAGGATGTTAATACTTGTGGATATCGAAAAATTGATGTCCAGTCCAGAAATGGGATTACTGGATAGTGCAGATTAATTTTATTTCTGTGATGGAAATTTTAAGGCAGATTGATGACAAAACATTCTGGTCGATCAGAAGGGGATAAAGAATTTTTATTCAGCGATAGAGATTTTGATCGTGTTCGAGACTTGATTTATCGGCGCGCAGGTATTTCTTTGTCCGACAGTAAACAGGAGATGGTTTACAGTCGTTTGGCACGACGTTTGCGAGCTGTAGGTTTAAATTCATTTGCGACCTATCTTGATTTATTGGAGAGTGAGAGTGAAAGCGATGAATGGGAGGCATTCACTAATTCTCTAACGACGAATTTAACTTCATTTTTTCGTGAGGGACACCACTTCCCTATTTTGGCCGAACATATTTGTAAAAAACAGGGGCAGGTAAGAATATGGTGTTCGGCAAGTTCGACAGGTGAAGAGCCATATTCAATCGCGATCGCTGTTTGCGAGGCTTTTGGTACCCTAAAACCGAATGTGCAGATCGTTGCTACGGATATCGACACCAATGTATTGGCAACTGCTGCAAGAGGGGTTTATAACATCGATAGAATAGAAAAAATGTCTCCAGATCGAGTGCGTAAATATTTTTTGAGGGGCAAGGGGAAAAATGAAGGCAGTGTTTTGGTTAGGCCGGAATTACGTGCTTTAATTCACTTTGAACGTCTAAATCTTTTGGATGATAGATGGGCGATACAGCCGGAATTTGATGTGATCTTCTGCAGAAATGTCATGATCTATTTTGATAAGCCGACACAAGCCGGAATCTTGAAAAAATTTGTACCGCTTTTGAAAGATGATGGGCTGCTTTTTGCCGGACACTCAGAGAACTTTTTGTATGTTTCTGATGATTTTGAATTGCGTGGGAAAACAGTTTACGCACTCGCCAATCAAGAAAATAAGCGTAAAAATTTAGACACTCGTGCTTTACATAGAGGTTGACCCATGAGCTTGAGCGAAGAACACTTTGCAACCAATGTTTATTACGATCGCACTTTTGATTGTGACGCCGCAAAAATTTTACCTGGGGAATTCTATTTTACAGGTAAGGATATGCTGATCGTGACCGTTTTAGGATCCTGTGTCTCAGCCTGCATACGTGATCGTGTTTCTGGTGTTGGTGGAATGAATCACTTTATGCTCCCCGATGGCGGTGAGAACTCAGATAATCCGGTCTCGGCTTCGATGCGATATGGAACCTATGCAATGGAAGTCTTGATTAACGAGTTACTTAAAGCTGGCGCAAAGCGGGAGAATATGGAAGCCAAAGTGTTTGGCGGCGGTAATGTCTTGCGCGGTTTTACAGCGATCAATGTTGGTGAGCGAAATGCAAAATTTGTGCTTGATTATTTGCGCACGGAACGTATGCGCATCATTGCAGAAGACCTGAATGATATTTTCCCTCGTAAGGTTTATTTTTTTCCACGTACAGGTAAGGTTCTAGTAAAAAAACTCAAAGTTGAACATAACGACACTTTGAAGAAACGTGAAATTGATTACGCTAGTCGTTTAAAAACTACTCCAGTCGGTGGAGAAATTGATTTGTTTTAACCAGTGCTTCGAGAATATAAAATGTGCATAAAGCAATGGATAGAGATCGGAGTAGTAGAATGAAGATCAAAGTGCTAATCATCGATGATTCTGCCTTAATTCGAAGTATTCTCACGGAAATTATTCGAGCGCAGGACGATATGGAATTGGTGGGCGCTGCGCCTGATCCTCTAGTGGCGCGGGAGTTAATTAAGCAAACCAATCCAGATGTGTTGACCCTAGATGTAGAGATGCCCAAGATGGACGGCTTAGATTTTCTAGAAAAATTAATGCGGCTAAGGCCTATGCCAGTGATTATGATTTCTTCATTGACAGAGCGTGGTTCAGAAATCACCATGCGTGCCTTAGAACTGGGTGCGGTAGATTTTGTAACTAAACCCAAGTTATCGATACAAAGTGGCATGACCGAGTATGCGCAAGTCATCGTGGATAAAATTCGAGGAGCGTCGAAAGCAAAAGTGAGATCGAAGTCTTTGGCAGGAGCAACAGGAACGGCATCTACGACTGTCTTGCCATCGGTGCGAAACCCACTAACTAGCAGTGAGAAGTTGATTATTGTTGGTGCGTCGACCGGCGGAACTGAAGCAATCAAAAGTTTTTTATGTCAAATGCCATCGGATTGCCCAGGCATTTTGATTGCCCAACATATGCCAGAAGGATTTACTAAATCCTTCGCCAATCGCTTGGACGGATTGTGTAAGATATCGGTATCTGAAGCGCAGGGAGGGGAGAGAATTTTGCCTGGACATGCTTACATCGCACCAGGACATTCTCACCTATTATTGGTCCGTAGTGGTGCCAATTATATGACTCAAATAGAACAGTCTCCCCCCGTTAATCGGCATAGGCCTTCAGTCGATGTGCTATTCCGTTCAGCGGCAAAATCTGCTGGTAAGAATGCGGTTGGGGTGATACTTACTGGTATGGGGAAAGACGGTGCGGAAGGAATGTTGGAGATGAAAAATGCAGGCGCATATAATTTCGCACAGGATGAAGCAAGTTGTGTGGTGTTTGGAATGCCAAGAGAAGCAATCGCAATTGGTGCAGTCGATGAGGTGGTTGCATTACCTGATATGACAAAAAAAGTTTTAGCATATTTGGATCAGCATGGCAGTCGTGCATTGCGGGTGTAAATCTAAGTGATGCAAAATCGCGTTGCTAGCTATTATTTTCGTGCTCAAACGTGAAATTTAACCGATAATGGGCACTACCGTCCTTTATGAATTTATGGAGTAATTTATGGCTGATCAAAACCTCAAATTTTTAGTTGTCGACGATTTTTCAACGATGCGCCGTATCGTGCGTAATTTATTGAAAGAATTGGGTTATTCCAATGTCGACGAAGCCGAAGATGGTGCTTTAGGATTAGCAAAGTTAAAGAGTGGCGATTTTGATTTTGTAATTTCCGATTGGAATATGCCCAATATGGATGGCTTAACCATGCTTCAGCATATTCGTGCTGATCCCGCTTTGGCCAAAATGCCGGTTCTTATGGTGACAGCAGAAGCAAAGAAAGAAAATATCATCGCTGCGGCACAAGCGGGAGCCAATGGATATGTGGTGAAGCCATTTACTGCAGCAACACTGGATGAGAAATTGCAGAAGATCTTTGAAAAACTAGGGAAGCAGGGTTAAGCACAAACGCACTTCGATATGTCTGTGGGAAGTGCTCAGCTCGGTAATGCTTGTTGCCTGCTAAGTAGTGTCTCTTGATCGACCATATACTCGTATGTTTGTCTGCCTAGTCTTCGTGAAGTTTGCCTAGCTAAATAACGGCATTTTGAGTGTGCTGGAAATTAACATTCTGGATGCGAGGAATGGACTAGGTTGTGAGACAAAATTATCGGAGGCTGCTGCGATAATTTTTTGTATGGTTTCGGATTTTGATCTAGTGTGCTAAGGAAAATTTTTTATGAGTGGTGTGAACTTTATTGTACGAGAACCTTTACTTGATCCCTCTCAACGTGTTGTCGGCTTTCAACTGTCGTGGCAAGGCGACGCAAAAAAAGCCGAGCCAGATGTTGAAACTTTAAGTGCATTGATGGGTTTTGTCGCTGAGCAGCTCAATGACGAAAATCAACAGTCTAAGATAGCCGATAGCACCATTTTTTTGGAAGCTGTTCCTGGCCTTTTACAGGCTGAAGGAATACGTAAGCTGTGCCCGCAAAATACAGTTTTGATTTTTTCTAAACGGTATTTTGCTGATGCCGAAAGTTTGGCAGCGATCAAGGAATTGCGGGGTTTAGGTTTTGGTGTTTGTTTGAAAAATGCTGATGTTACTGCTCTAGAACGTTCGTTTTTTTCCTTGATTAGCCATATTGAAGTACAGCTTGATCCGGCGAATATTGCCAAACAGGCGAAAGTTTATGCCGCCTTAAAACAATCAAATGTACAAATGGTGGCGCGTAATGTCGCCACTTGGGCAGATTTTGAAGCCTGCGCTGCATTGGGACTCTCAAGTTTTGTTGGTAAATTGCATCTCACTCCACGCCCTACGACTGCGCAAAAAGGCTTAAATTCTGCACAAGCGACAATTTTGCAGTTAATGGAAATGATACGCAAAAACGCGGATATCCAGCAATTGGAAACCGTAGTCAAACGAGATGCTGCGTTGGCTTACAAGCTGCTGCGTTATATTAATTCTGCCGGATTTGGATTGCGCACTGAGGTCCAATCACTAAAGCATGCCGTTACTATTTTGGGCTATAGCCCCTTGTACCGTTGGTTGACCTTGTTGTTGGCAACAGCCAGTAGCAGTGGTAGTTCTCCAGTACTGCTTGAGACAGCCATTTTGCGCGGACGCTTCGCTGAGTTGCTAGGTCAAGCATTTATGTCAAAAACAGAAGCTGAAAATCTGTTTGTCGCAGGCATGTTTTCGCTATTGGATAGGCTGATTGGTCTGCCAATGCAAGAGGTTCTATCGACGATACAATTGCCAGATGCTGTGGTTGAAGCATTGATTTCCCGCAGTGGTCCCTATGGACCTTGTTTGGCTTTAGCCGAAGCCTGCGAATTAAATAGCATGTTGGTATTGTCGATGGCGGAATCCCTGAAAATATCACCGGAAGATGTCAATCGTGCCCACTTGTCAGCGCTGGTTTGGGCAAAAAATGTGACCAAGGCCTAAAAATATGACCAAGGCTCACACCAAGCATCTCAATTAATTCAGTTTACTTATTCAGCTCAATAGAATGAGATCCGAATAGCTGGAGCGAAAGCTGACATCGAGGTATAATCTCAGCTTTCCGTTCCACCCCGCATTGCACCTAGTTATTCTCGCTAATAACATCGTGTATTGCCTCAACTACATTCTCGCCATGTTGATATTGCCAGGCTCTAACGCCCTGTCTGCTTTCCGTACAAAAAATCTTTTATCCCGCTTGCAAGCCATTGATAGTCAGGTGCTCGGCGTTACTGCTAGGTATGTGCACTTTGTTGATGCTGCTACTGCTTTAAATGAGGATGAAGTGGCTAGGCTGAGCGCCTTGCTTACCTATGGTGACGCCTACACGGGAATTGAAACGGGGATAATGTTTGTAGTCATTCCACGTTTTGGCACAATTTCAGCGTGGGCCAGTAAAGCCACTGATATCACACACAACTGTGGCATGGGACAGATTAAACGCTTAGAGCGTGGCGTCCAGTATTTTGTTCAGCTCAAATCTGGCTTATTAGGTGGCATAAAGACGCTCACGAATGAGTCTAAGCTGGGTGTGGCTGCGTTATTGCATGATCGTATGACCGAGATGGTGTTGGATGACGTGCAAAAGGCCCAAGCCTTGTTTGGCGAACTTGAAGCAAAACCGTTAGAACATATCGACGTCTTGGGTGGTGGTAAAGCGGCTTTGTTGGTCGCTAACAGCGAGTTAGGTTTGGCTTTATCGGACGACGAGATTGATTATTTGGTAGCAGCATTTACCAGCGCAAAGCGCAATCCTAGCGACGTAGAGTTGATGATGTTTGCCCAAGCCAATAGTGAGCATTGCCGGCATAAAATTTTTAACGCTGATTGGACCATCGACGGTCAAAAGCAAGATATCTCTTTATTCGGGATGATCAAAAATACCCATCTATTACAACCTAAGGGTACGGTGGTGGCGTATAGCGACAATTCTTCCATTATGGAAGGTGCGGTAGTTACGCGCTTTTACCCCAACGGCGCAGCGAATGGCAATGAGTATCAAGCAAGTACAGAACTAACGCATACCTTGATGAAGGTGGAAACACATAATCACCCAACTGCCATTTCGCCTTTTCCAGGCGCCTCAACCGGCGCTGGTGGCGAGATTCGCGATGAGGGTGCCACTGGTAGGGGGGCAAAGCCCAAAGCCGGCCTGACTGGTTTTACGGTCTCTAACTTGAATTTACCTGGCAATCAGCAAGCTTGGGAAAACGCACAAGATGTGTTGAGCCCAAGTTCAAGCGACTCCAGACAATATGGCAAACCGGATCGCATTGCTTCCGCTTTGCAGATTATGATCGATGGTCCTATCGGTGGTGCGGCGTTTAATAATGAATTTGGGCGCCCTGTTTTAGGTGGCTACTTCCGCACCTACGAGCAAAATGTAGGTGGGACTGTTCACGGCTACCATAAACCCATCATGATCGCTGGTGGCATTGGTAACATCGCAGACCAACATACCCATAAAAACGATTTGCCTGTCGGTAGTTTGTTAATTCAATTGGGTGGACCTGGGATGCGCATAGGAATGGGCGGCAGTGCGGCTTCATCTATGGCGACAGGGAGTAATACCGCTGATCTTGATTTTGACTCAGTACAGCGTGGCAATCCAGAGATGGAAAGACGGGCGCAAGAAGTGATTAACTCTTGTTGGCAATTAGGTGCGGCAAATCCTATTTTATCAATTCATGACGTCGGTGCAGGCGGCCTATCTAATGCCTTCCCCGAAATCACCAATGACGCGAAACGCGGGGCGATTTTTGATTTGCGCAAAGTGCCATTGGAAGAATCTGGCATGTCGCCAAAAGAAATTTGGAGCAATGAATCACAAGAGCGTTACGTCTTGGGCATTGCGCCTGAGAGCTTACCCCTATTTCAGTATTTCTGCGAACGTGAACGCTGCCTGTTTGCGGTTGTTGGCACTGCAACCGAAGAACGTCAACTTAAAGTAATCGATCCTTTAAATGATAATTCGCCGGTTGATATGCCTATGAACGTTTTACTTGGCAAACCACCGAAAATGCATAGGGACGTAACGCATGTTAAACGTCACTTCCCGGCCATCGATTTGACCGATATGGAGCTCAGTGTAGCAGCTGAACGAGTATTGAGTTTACCTACGGTCGGTGATAAATCCTTCTTAATTACGATTGGTGATCGCACAGTTGGGGCGACCTCGGTACGTGATCAAATGGTCGGTCCTTGGCAAGTACCGGTAGCCGATTGTGCAGTGACCGCAATGAGTTTTGAGGGCTACTTAGGTGAGGCCATGTCCATGGGCGAACGCACTCCCTTAGCCGTAATTGATGCTGCGGCTTCGGGCCGCATGGCAGTGGGCGAGGCAATTACGAATATCGCGGCGGCGGCGATCGCCGATATTTCAGCGATCAAATTATCTGCGAACTGGATGGCCGCTTGTGGACAAGCTGGTCAGGATGCGGCCTTGTTTGATACGGTAAAAGCGATAGGTATGGACTTGTGTCCCGCTTTGGGTATCAGTATTCCAGTCGGTAAAGATTCTTTATCCATGCGCACGACATGGAAAGATGATGGAGAAGATAAATCGGTTACTTCGCCGGTATCGCTCATCATTTCGGCCTTTGCACCTGTGTCGGATATTCGTAGATCGTTGACCCCGCAAATTCATTTAGATGCTGGTGACACAAGTTTGATTCTGATTGATTTGGGACGTGGTAAAAATCGTCTAGGTGCGTCGTGTTTTGCTCAAGTAATGCAAAAACTGGGTGATCAAACGCCCGACGTCGATAGTGCGGAAGATTTAAAAGCCTTCTTTGCCGCGATTCAAAACTTAAATACCGACGGTAAGCTGCTGGCTTATCATGACAGATCCGATGGGGGTCTGTTTGCCACGCTGTGTGAAATGGCTTTTGCTGGACGTTCTGGTTTGGCGATCAATCTCGATATTTTGACGACAGAAAGCGAACACCTCGCCGACCAAGGCGATGCAAAAAATTGGGCAGGGCAGGTCGCCCAGCGCCGCAATGATTTGACTCTGCGTGCATTATTTAATGAGGAATTGGGCGCCGTGATCCAAGTACGTAGCGCGCAACGTTCGGAAGTAATGGACGTTTTACGTGCGCATAACTTAGGTGCGTGCAGTCACGAGATTGGTAAGCCAAATGCGAGTGGCGTTATTTCTTTTATGCGTGACGCCAAAGAGATATATAGTCAATCTCGCCATGAGCTTCATCAAGTTTGGAGTAAAACCAGTTGGCAAATCGCCCGCTTACGTGATAATCCGGCTTGTGCCGATGCCGAGTACGCCAGAATTTTGGACCTGCAAGATCTCGGTATGCAGCCAAAATTAAGCTTTAATCCGCAACAAGATATTGCAGCGCCATTCATTGCCATCGATTTACCTGCACGTTCGGCACCATGCTCACGCAGTGCATGGGCGATTTCATGT
>JAIELM010000517.1 GCA_019752975.1 Undibacterium sp.
TCTGCATAACATTACTTTGTACTAGCTTGAGAAAAAAGACGAATTTTCTCGAGTTATGACCTAGTTTGGTTGACAGTATTTATGTAGATGATCATTGACATTCGGGACATCGTTCTGATGAATTTGTTATAATCGCCTTTACTTAAACAAAAGGCTATAGAAGAAAGTGTACGCAGAAGAAAACCCCATCTGTTGGGTAGCTAAACGCGGTTGCTCGCGCATAGACCTTTAACCTTGTATCTCTACATTCAAGATACATCGATTTACCATCTCAAACGATAGAACGAGTACCTATGAAAAACACGATACTGCAAGGCCTAATTGCCCTCACTCTTACCAGCATAGCGAGTATGGCGATGGCACAAATCGACCTGAATCAGGCACATCGTTCTAGTGCTGACAAAGTACGTGACGCCACGAGCAAACCGCTGGAAACGATCGCTTTGATGCCGATCAAAGAAGGCATGACGGTGTTGGATCTTTTGGGCGGTAGCGGTTATTTCAGCGAACTCCTGTCGCAACAAGTTGGTGCTACGGGCAAGGTTCTTTTACATAACAATAAAGCTTATATGCCTTTCGTTGGCAAAGATTTGGAAGCTCGTTTAGCCGATGGTTCATTAAAAAATGTCGTGCGCTACGACCGTGAAGTCGATCAGTTGGGACTTGCAGAAAATAGTCTAGATGCGGTGTTCTTCGTGATGGGCTATCACGATATGTATCACGTCTCACCAGCTTGGAAAATCGATGATAAAGACTTGATGGGTCAAATCAAAAAAGCCCTGAAACCTAACGGCATGATGTTGGTTATCGATCATTCGGCTCCAATCGGAAGCAAGCTGGTACAGACCCAAGATAACCATAGAATTGATGAAGAATTTGTCAGAACCTCGCTCACAGGTTTCGGCTTTGAAGTGGTCAAGCAAAGTGATTTGCTGCGTAATCCCGCTGATCCTAGAACCAACTTGGTTTTTGATCCTAGCGTGCGCGGCAAGACCGATCGCTTTGTGTATGTGGTCAAAAATGTGACGTAGAGGCTTCAAATAGTCCAAGCCGGCTTTATCATCCTACTGCCCTCGGTCTCAATGCTACGCGGATTGGGGTAGCTATTGAGGCTCTTTGGCGCAATCACATCGTTTGCACGATCTTAGTTTGGGTTTGCCAACTGAAATCGCCCGCGCCACTAAGATAGGACTTACGCAAAACAGACGCTGGCGTTGTTGCGTTCGCCGCTTGCTAAACTAAGGTACTAAAGTACTGCCTGCGGCTCCACGCCTAGCCAGCGCAATTTTGTGTAAGTCCTAAATTATTGGGCTTTGGTATCGCTAGGCCACATTTATTTCGGCTCTGCGCCTTTGGTTGGTGGGACAATTCATTATGTCTGGGCATACATCTATTCGTATTGGCGTACAACTGCAACTGATAAACTTAAACCGTCAATTCAAACAATCAACCTGCATAAAGAAACACGATGACTGAAGATCTCTCTATCCTAACTCGCAAAGCGCGCCATCCTGATCTCACTGTTACCTATGGCAGCGACCCTGATCAGGTGGGTGATATTCGTTATGGTCAACGCGGAGCACAACTGCCGTTAGTGGTGTTGATTCACGGTGGTTTTTGGAAACCACAGTACGATAGGATGCACACTGAAGCAATGGCTAGTGCTCTCGCCGACGCTGGATGGACAGTTCTCACATTGGAATATCGCCGTGTCCCTGGCCAGCCTGAGCTCACTTTGCAAGATATTGCTACCGCCCTTGAGACACTACCGAATAGGGTGACGCAACACAACGGTACGACCGTGCTGGTGGGACATTCTGCTGGCGGACATCTTGCATTGTGGGCGGCCGTTGCGTGTGTAATACCTATGCTGCAGGCTGTACTGGCTTTGGCACCAGCAGCAGACTTGCGCTTAGCGCATAGACTGAACTTAGGCGACGGCGCGGTTAAAGGCTTTCTTGGCACCGAACCTGAGGCACGACCAGACGTGGATCCTTTGCAATTGCCGACTCCCGCGGTGCGAGTTACTGTCTTGCAGGGTGAGCTCGATGCAGTCGTACCGCCAGCAGTAGCAGCATCCTATTGGGGAGCATTTCCTAAGACACGATTAGTACAACTGTCAGATTGTGCTCACTTTGCGTTAATCGATCCACTTAGCAGTGCTTGGTCTACGGTAGTGATGGAATTGGCTAAGCTGTCCGAACCTTGAAGTCTCAAAGCGCGATGGCGTTCCTACTCAAGTTGCACCATGCTCGTCATTGCTACGAGGAGTCTGCTATTCAGAGACTTACTTAACGATCTTTATTCATTTCTATGGGATTTTGTTCCCAAATAGCCGCATTTTAGTGCGTGAAATAATACTTTATAGATCTTGTGCTGGGGAATATTGAATATCTCATAGCATAAAGTTTCTTTTGATACTATTATTAAGCTAGGTTTCCGAGTGAAATAGGGGCGTTGTTATTTTTGTCGAAGGTAAGTTATGGCAAATAGGCGTATAGCGGTTTCAGATCTTATTGTGGGTCGGCCACTACAATGGGACGTTTATGGTAGTGACGGCGATTTATTGCTGCGTAGGGGCTATGTCGTTCATGACCTGAATCAGATTAAGGTGTTGATTGATCGCGGACTTTTTGTCGATAGCGACCGCCCCGATAGTAGTATGCGCGACGGTGCCTCAATTCCTAAGGCGATGGAAAATCCTTCGGTCGTTCGTATGATCAATACCGTGCGCGCAGACTTGAAAAATCTCGCTTACCACTTATCGAGTGAAACCGAAGTCGGTAATAAGTTATTGGCGCTGGCTAGGAAAACCATGAGCGCCACCTTCCTCGATACCAATGTCGCCATCGGCTGCATTTTACTGAATCAGGAAATGAGTTATCCGGCGCGACATTGTGTCGATACCGCTGTCGTCTCATTGTTGATCGCACGCGCCCTAAATCAGTCAGAAGAAGAAATGCTGACCCTATGTGCGGCGGCGCTAAGTATGAATCTGAGTATGTTTAGGCAGCAGGAAAAACTACAAAACAAAGCGGGACCACTGAACGAGGAAGAGCGGCAACTCATTGCGAATCATCCTCGAGAAAGTATGGACTTGTTACGTCGCGCGGGGATTGAGGATGGCGTGTGGTTGGCGACGGTTTTGTTTCATCATGAAGCCGAAGATGGGAGCGGTTATCCAGGTCATAAGAAAGCGGGAGAAGTTCCTGTTACTGCCAAAATAATCGCCATTGCAGACCGATATTGTGCCAGTGTCAGCCCGCGTAGTTATCGCAAAACCTTACTCCCCAATGCCGCAATGAAAGACCTTCTGATTGCCAGCAAAACGGTAGCAGATCCCAAGTTGGTGAGTCACCTGATTCATGCCTTGGGTATTTATCCTATTGGTACTTTTGTTAAACTCGCCGACGGTGAAATCGCTGTAGTGACAGCGCAAGGTGCGAGCGCGACAACACCGTGCGTGCACGCGCTGATAGGAACCCGAGGCGCAGCCTTGTCCGTGGCGATAAAACGCGACACCCAAAATCCCATTCACGCGATCCGTGAAATCCTCGCTCGTGAGCAAGTGCAAAGCAAATTCACTATGCGTCACTTGTGGGGGGAAATCGCCGCTTTATAGTAACGTTATGTAGGTCTATAGTCGGTCGATTGAGACCAAGCATTTTCTCCTTCTGATGCTAAAGACTCATGTAATAATAGGGTCTTCATCAACCTATTCTCGAAATAAATCATGCATCAAGTAATGACTAATACCGAAATATTTTTGATCGCGATGCTGATAATTTTCTCGGTTCCTTATTTGATTTGGCGACTTGGTAGGACGGAGTATTTTGCTCCGTTGGTGATAGTCCAAATCATTACGGGAATTTTGCTTGGGCCTGGCATTCTTGGTGCGGCATTCCCTGAATATTATCGGTTTGTATTTAATCCACAAGTCATCGGGACGTTGAACGGGATTGCTTGGTGGGCGGTCATGCTGTTTGTGATGATTGCTGGGATAGAATTGGATTTGGTGAAAGCGTGGGAACATAAGCGTGAAAGCGGTATTACCGCAGGATTTGCACTTGGTATGCCATTTTTGTTTGGTTGCGTGGTTGCGGTCGGCATGGCTGCTTACGATGGCTGGATGGGGCCGAAATCCATGACCTGGCAATTCATTCTCGGCGTTGGCATGTCCTGTGCCGTGACCGCTTTACCCATCTTGATTTTACTGATGGAGAAAATAGAGATACTTCGGCAACCCATAGGGCAACGCATTTTGCGTTATGCCAGCATAGACGACATCGCTATTTGGGGTGTGTTAGCGATTATTTTGATGGATTGGACGCGGGTCGGAAGACAACTTGGATTCTTACTTTTCTTTGGCTTGACGACCTATATCTTCCGTAAAATAATGAATAAATTGGCCGAGCAAGATCGCTGGTTTGTTGCGCTGATTTGGCTAGTTATCTGCGCCTTCAGTGCGGATTGGGCGGGGTTACATTTTATGGTAGGGGCATTTTTGGCAGGCGCGGTGATGGACGCACACTGGTTCAACCAAGAAAAAATGGATTTGCTACGCCATCATGTTTTGCTTGTGATCATGCCGGTTTTTTTCCTGAGCACAGGATTAAAAACGAATTGGGCGATGGGAGGAGCAGCCGTATTTATTGTGGCGGGAGTGCTATTCGCAGCATCCGTTGTCGGGAAATTATTGGGCGTCCATATCGCAGGAAAAATACTAAAATGGGATAAGGGCGAGGCGTCGATTATCGGCTGGCTGCTACAGACCAAGGGATTGATCATGATTATTTTTGCCAACATCTTGCTAGATAAGGCGATCATCACAAGTGAAACATTTACTGTCCTCTTGTTGTTATCGGTTGCCAGTACCATGTTGACCGTGCCTGCTGTGTATCCCAAATTAAAAAAATTAAGAGCACTTATTTCGAAGAACGAGTAAATGTGTCGCAATGAAAAACCATCAAAACGCGAGGTGTAGAGAGCGCAGAGAAAAGCGAAGATTCTTCTCTGCGTTCTTTGCAACTTTGCGGGTAATTATTCAGCCCCCTATGTAAGCCGTCTTTCCCGCAAGTTTTTAGCGAGAATCCAGCGACTTTTGTTCAGCAACGGACGTCACTGATTCCCGATTAAACCCTAATGAATGACATAAAATAGGGTGAAGTACTTTGAAAATTCAACTTCGTCATAGAGGACTGAATAGTTAGCTTTGCGGTAAAAATTTTTTTCTAAGGTTTTCGTCCTAGCCTCAATGATTGTTTTCATTGATCATAAGCCGCTTAACCATCCCCTTTTCACGCACTAAAGAATGCGGAGTTTTCATGAAAATTATTACTGCCATAGGAATGGTATTGATTAGCAGTGCTCTAGGCGTTGCTGGTCGAGTTGCGGCACAAAATAATGTCGGTCTCGACGCATCACCATCAAGAGACGCTATCGTTTGGCAATCTCCCGAACAGAGGCAACACCCATTGCTTGGTCAAATTCTCAGAGCGGATGGTAGCGCTATCGATGCGGCTACTTTATTTACATTGTTGGCGCAAGCTGACTATGTTTTTGTCGGTGAAAAACATGACAATCTCGATCATCATCAATTGGAAAAAATCCTTTTACAAGCTAGGCTGAAAGCCAGACCAGATAGTGCCGTGGTTTTTGAAATGTTAGACGATACCCAGACCGCAGCGATTACGACTTTGACCGCGAAGGACACGCTGGAAAATATCAAAACCAAATTGCATTGGCCAGAAAAAGGCTGGGATTTCGTTACCTATGGCCCCTTGTTTCAACTCAGTTTGCAGAAGGGGAAACTGGTGCCAGGTAATTTGAGCAAGGCATTTATTGGCCAGTTGTATATGGAGGGTGAAAGTCTGCTCAAGAAAGACCCACGCTTCCAGACCCATAGCATGGCCAGCGAAACTACCCGCCAGCATTTATTGGATCGCTTGGTCGAGGCGCATTGCGGTATGCAAAGCCGTGAGGGGCTCAAACCTATGTTGACCATACAATTGGCAAAGGACGCCAGTATGGCCAATGCGCTGACCGCATATTCCTCCGGGCTTTTGGTTGCTGGCGGTGAGCACAGCCGAGCTGATACTGGCGTTCCTGTGCATGTGCTCCATAGGAAAAATACCGCGTCAACATTTGTGCTGCAGTTAGTTGAAGTCAACGCGAAGGATACCCAACTTGCCGCCTATGTAGAGTCGCAAGGGATGGCGGACGCTTATTGGTTTACTCCTGCCAACTCGGCTAAGGATTACTGTGCCGACGTTAAAGGTAAGGCAGCCAAGTAAAGCTAGATTGCGCTAAGGTTTTATTGCCAAAATTTTGGCGATACATCTCGAAGTTTGGCGACTAATTCCATGCTGGTGTGTACATTGAGTTTCTGACAGATATGTAGACGGTGGGTTTCTACGGTTTTGGTACTGATGTTGAGATGAGCTGCAATTTGTTTGCTCAGATAACCCTTGAGTATTTGTGCCAAAACTTCACGTTCGCGGGTGGTGAGTTCGGATAATTCTTTAGTGATTTTTCGGTCGCCTTCATGATTTAATCTCGCGCTGCGATCATTTGTTATAGCGGTGTTGATGGCGTCAATGAGTGTGCGTGGATCGACCGGTTTTTCTAAAAAATCGGCCGCACCTTGTTTTAGCGTCCGTACCACCAAGGGGATATCGCCATGCCCACTAAGAAATAACACTGGCGGCAAATATAGCCCACCGCTACGGCTGCGGCGATTCAATTCCTCGAATAATTCAATCCCACTCATATTTGGGATACGTACGTCGACTAGTAGACAGTTAAAATCATCGGCGATGGCACCATTGAGAAAATCGTGGGCGCGTTCAAATTCGCGAAAACGCCATGACTGCGTTTCGAATAACATGGCCAGCGAGCTGCGCACACTCGCGTCGTCGTCGATGATGGCGATGTACGGTGTGGATGGGAATAAAGAAGGTGATGGTAGCGTAGACATTGGCATTGACATTGATATTGATAGTGATAGTGAGTCTCAAAATGGCGTATTTATGTTGATAAAATCATGCACGGAATACGAAAATTAAAGCAAGTGCCGCCTTCCGGGTTGGCTTCAGCCCACAGGCGTCCACCGTGGCTCTCGATGACAGTACGGCATATCGCTAGACCCAAGCCCATACCTTCCGCTTTGGTGGTGTAGAAGGCCTGAAATAGGCGCTCCACGTCGGCCACACCGGTGCCGCGATCAATGACGCTTACTAGCGCGCTGTCACCATCTCTTTGGATGACTATTCGAATTGCAGCGGTAGGGATACGCGCAATTTCATTGACTGACTCATTGACTGACTCATTGACCGATTCTATCGCATTACGCAGTAAGTTAAACAGCACCTGTTCTATCATGACGAGGTCGCATTCGACCATGATGCACGGTTCGGATGACTCCACTAGTATTTTCAAATGGGTACGCTGAAGTAAAGGTGCAAGCATAGCCATTGGCTCTTCTAGACGTTCACAGAGGTTGCAGGCTTGGTGTTGTGCGGGTCGTTTTTGTATGAAATTACGCATGCTGCGCATAATTTTTCCGGCTCTGCGCGATTCTTCACCCATCCTCCGTACGGCCTCTTGTAGCCGCATTTTATGCTCCTGATTACTCTCGATGAGCATGTCAGCTGCAGCCGAGTAATTGGCGATGGCGGCTAGTGGCTGGTTGAGCTCATGTGCTACACCAGTGGCAAATTCCGCGAGAGTTGCTAGGCGCGAAGTGTGTTGTAAAAGTTCATCGCGTTCGCGTGCCATCGCGGCGGACAAACGTTCACTAGTGGTGTCATACAATGATGCCATCCAGCCGTTGGCGTGACCTTGTTCATCGACCAACGACGAGGTAAACATGCGTACCGAAATCGGCGTGCCATTGGCATGTACAAATTCTAGCTCGTAGCCGCTGGCAGGGTGTCGACCTTGCAGCATAGATTGAAGAATGGATTGGTGTGTGTGCATACCTGACTCAATTTGTTCCGACGGCCAAAAAGAGTACGGCGCCGTATTGCCTAACAAATCCTGCTCTTGCCGACCCAGCAGTTGGCACAGTGCCGGGTTGGCGTAAATAATCTTTGCCTGATGGTCGAAGGCTAACAAGCTGGTGACCAAGGAGCGTTCCATCGCCTCGCGAAAGCGCAGTTCTTTTGCTAGTGTGCGTTGGATCGCTTGACGCTCCCTTAACCAATGCTGTAACAAGCGCAGCAGATAGATAATCACGCAGCCGAGTAAAATAATTGCCAATGCCAGCCATCCTAGCAAGGTCTTGGATTGTTCGCGTGAATGTGAACGGGCCTGCAAGAATAGTCCACTGTGTTCCGTGCCAAAAGAAAATCGATAGATATTGTCTTTATCGTCTTGGTTAAATTTTTCGCCACCGCTATCGCGTGGAGAAAGTTGTTTATTGTTTCTATCGACCAAATTGAGGTCATAGCGTTTAACAAACCACCACGGTACATTTTGCGATAACAATTGATCCAAATCATAGGTGGCGAGAATAAAACCTTGGCTGCTGTTTTCTTTATCGCTCAAGATAGGTGTCGCCAAAACCCAGAGTGGAGCATATTGCTCAATGACTTGACTATACGCTGGCGCACCACTGGCAAGACTGCGTGCAATGGCATCGGCGATGTAGGGATCACTGACTGGAGGAAGGTGATTGGGACGTTCGGTGTAGCTAGGAAATCCAGCGATACGGCGATGCTCTTTGTCGAGATAATCGATGGAGAGCAAAGCGGGATTTTTTTTTGCTAAGGTGTTGACTCGCGCATTGAAATCCTCAATCGCGAATTGTGCTGGCGATGTCTCGTTGTTGCTGTTGCCGTTGCTAGTGCCGTTGCCAGTTCCGTTGCCAGTTCCGTTGCCATAAGTGAGGTCATTGGACCAATTCATTAGCATCCTTTTGTCACTTAACATCGATTCGGCAATGCTCTGTTCTAGCCACAGTAAATCGAGTGATAGCTGGCGCGCTGCAGCCTCTCGTTGATCAGTGTACCAATACCAAGCAAGTGATGAAAAGACGAATAGCAGGCTGGTCAAAATGATTGATGCCGCCAACCAGGGCCAACGATTGTTCAGAAAAAAATGGCCGGGTTTAGACATAATCTTGAGTAAGTGCTTTGTCGAATGTGTTCTAGAATGTGTTTTATACCAATCCGAATTAAATACTATAGTAATTCTTCATCGAAAACCCCTCAACGCCGAGGCGCCGAGAAAACCGGAGAAAATCTCTGCGTTCCTCTATTTCTCTGCACCTCGGCGTTGAAGGGTTTTCGTTTTTCAATCCATGTTCAAAATCTAAAAATTATCGAACTATTTAATTAGAATTGGTGTAAGTTGGAGAGAACAATTTTTGTGCCAAAAATAGCTGACTCTAGTTGCACCTCGTCGAACACGATTCTTTGGGAAAAAAATCATAAAAGAGTGCATCTGATCGGACAGATTTGTCCGTTTTGCGGACAGTTTAGGATTAGGACTTACGCACAATTTTGGGGTGGAGTAGTGAAAACCCCAAGCAAAATCACGATATAGGTCGTCCTTGATCGCGTTTTAGGTCGCATTTCACTCGGTGAAGCACGATACTAAGGACATTCCAACACATTGAGGAGCGTCATATGTACACCATTCATCAATCCCAAATCAAACTTGTTATCGGCGCGACTGCCCGGCTTACTAGCTTATTTACAGCGCTATTTGCTATTTTAGGTAGTTCATCCGCCCATGCAGAAAGTTTATTAATTAAGAACGTACACATCATCAGTGGTGTGGCAGCTAAGCCGTCGAGCTTGCAAGATGTATTGGTGCAAGATGGTCAAATTAAGGCGATAGGCAAACAACTTACTAGCACTGGACCACGGCTTAATGCCCACGGAAAATTCCTTATTCCAGGATTAATCGATAGTCACGTGCATCTCGATGGTGTTCCTGGTTACACCACAAGTAAGCCAGAAGACGCTGAAATGCTCAAACAAGCGCATGAGCAAATGCCACGAAGCTATTTATATTTTGGATTTACTACGGTCTTGGATTTGACTGGCGACCCTAAATTCATCGCCAATTGGAATCAACAGGTGGCCGCGCCAAAAGCGTATTTTTGCGCACCCGTGGTTATTCCAAATGGCTATCCGGCAGTGTGGATGGACAAAGATGCGCAATTTACTGTGCCTGCTGCTAAGTATATGTTGTTCGACCCCAAACAAGCGGCGACCTATCCGCAGCATTTCGTCGAAGCAGCACATACACCCTCAGCCGTGGTGAATGCCGCTCAGCAGGATGGTGCTAGTTGTATCAAGGTTTTTTATGAAACCGGTTTTGGCCCCAAACGAAATCTACCCGTGCCTACAGTGGAGATGATTCAGGCCGTAGTACAAGCTGCACATCAACTTGACCTGCCGGTTTTTTTGCATGGTAATTCTCAGGACGCCTATGAATTCGCCCTGAAGACTGGCGTAGATACTTTGGTACATGGAATGTGGCATGAACATAAAAACGCCGATCAATTGGCCAATCAAGAGCGTCTAAAACAAATGAGTGCCGAGATAGTCAAAGCAGGTATCGCTATCCAACCGACTATCCAAGTATTGTATGGCGAGCAGGAAGAAGTGAATCCAGAATTCTTCAACAACCCATTGGTATCGCATGCCATTCCCGCGAAGCTCGCCACTTGGTATCGAAGCGCCGCTGGGCAATGGATGAAGCAAATGCTGACGGAAGAATTATCTCTGAGTACGACCAACCCAGATGAGCAATACCAAGTCACTAAAAAACAATACCAAAAGCCCTTAAATACGGTGAAACGTATGACCGCTCAACTCTCCGCTGATGGCGCCAAAATCATGTTCGGCAGCGATACACCCAGCGGGCCATTTTATACACAATTCCCAGGCATCAATGGTCGTTGGGAAATGGATCGCTGGCTGGAAACAGGCATGAGTTTATCCAAACTATTTGCCGCCTTGACGATAGAAAACGCGCGTGCTTTAAAATTGGATAAAGAGATAGGCAGTATCGAAGTCGGCAAACAGGCCAACCTATTACTACTAACTAAAAATCCATTGGATGCGGTAAGCGGCTACGACAGTATCGAACAGGTGATTGTGGCTGGCAAAATTCACCCACGTGCCTCCCTGTCGGCGAGTAAATTCAAATAAGGCGCGTTAAGCCAAACAAGAAACATCGTCGCGTACTACCTCTGCATTTTAGCGGAAGACGCCTCGATGTTTTGTATCAACTCATCCTTTCTAAAAAAACCAAGGCGATCACGAAGCTAGAAAATATATCGACATATCTGGTGTTTTTGCAAAAATAGCGTCAAAATAGAAAACCTGTAAACATATTGTTTATAGAATTAATTTGTTGAAACGCCGCCATAGTGACCAAGCAGCGTTTAAGCGAGATTCTAGGCGCAACCAAGGAGCAGCAGAATGGAATATGTCATTGTGACTTACCCGACCAGTCGTATCGTGAATATTGATGGTGAGAACGGCGGGAAAACCAATCAGGTTCTGCGAGTCGATGCGGGCAAGCATCAATTCGATCTAGGAAGTATGGCCAATTACACTCCCACTTTTCGCAAAATCAACGTCAAGGACACGACGGTGCTGAGCCCGCTTGAAATTATTTTCAACAAAAAAGGCGCATAGCTATGCTAAGCAAACTCATCACACGACAGGCATTATTGGCATTCATATTTTTGCTGTCGGCTTGCGGCAGTTTCCAAAAAAATCCGCCACTGGCGAGCTACGACGCCAATGCAGGTTATCGATTCGCGCAGCTCGATCAAGGTAGTAACAGCGACGAGTTATTTATCATACTTGCCTTTTCAGGTGGCGGAACGCGTGCGGCAGCGCTCTCCTATGGTGTATTGGAAGCCTTGCGAGAAACCCGTATTCGATGGCAAGGTCGCGAAGTCAGCTTGCTATCGGAAGTCGATGTGATTTCATCGATCTCTGGAGGCAGTTTTCCTGCCGCCTATTATGGATTACGTGGAGCCAAAACCTTTGACGAGTTTCCCGAACGCTTCTTGTATCGTCCGATTGAAACGGAATTGATGAAATTGGCACTGACGCCCACTAATTGGCTCACTCTTGCTGGATCCACGTTCGGTCGCAGTGATTTAGCCGCAGCGTATTATGACCGTGAGATATTCAATGGCGCGACTTACCAACAGCTCATTGCAAAGCGAGAACGCCCCTTTGTGATTTTGAATTCGACGGACATGACTTTGGGCACACAATTTTCTTTTATTCAGGATCAGTTTGATTTGCTGTGTTCTGATTTAGCGGGAGTTCCTTTGTCTCGTGCAGCGGCGGCGTCATCTGCGTTTCCAGGTGGGTTGACACCGTTGACCTTCGCCAATTACTCGGGTAGCTGTACTTATCAACAGCCAGCTTGGGTAGCTATGGCTGTGGAAGAACACCAGTCGCGTGAAAATGCGCGGCGCACAGCGCGGGCTGAGCAAAGGCTTTCTTATACCGATTCATCGCCTCGTCGCGATTTTATCCATTTGATCGATGGTGGTGTTGCGGATAATCTTGGCCTGCGTGAACCACTTACCGCGCTGACCAGTGTCAATAACTCTTGGAGCGTTTTGCGCATGATGAATCAAGGGAAGGTAAAAAAGGTCGCTGTCATTGTAGTCAATGCGGCGACCGACCCAATCAGTCACCGTGACCAAACCCCTAGTGTGCCAGGGTTGATTGATACCATAAGTACAGCGGCGACTGTGCCCTTGGATAATTTTACTTTTGATACGCTAGAACTCTTGCGCGCAGATGCAGAGCGAAACAAAAAGGACGCACTAGCGATTGCCGGATGTAAGCGACTCGCGGCAGCTAAGGGCGAGCAATGCACCTTGGATATTCCAGCGCCGCAGAAAATTGATTTTTTTCAGATTGAAGTAGCGTTTGACTATATTCAAAACAAGGAAGAACGCAAGTGGTACAAAAATCTACCAACAACACTTGAACTACCTCGCGAGACAGTCGATAAATTACGGGCGATGGGAAAAAAATTACTCAATGAAGATCCGCAATTTAAGAATTTACTCGAATCGATTCCTTGATCGAATCCTAGGTACTTTTTTAAATTCGCCATACGATGTTGCGCGCGCATAGGTTTTTTTGCACTGCATCTACGAGAGTTCTTTTTAATCATCGTCACACGATGTAGTATGAGCCTCTAATCTTACTTCTGGTTCGTGTGATTTTCTGTACTGCGGAAGTTTTACTCGTCGTTTTTTGTGGCGATCTTGCAGGTCAACTGGCACGTAAAAAATCGCTTGAAGTAGATGTTGTGTTATCAATTCAATGAATTCCCCATGCATTGAGGAGTAAGCGTATTGAAGCCTACTGATATTGTGAGTGCAGATTACTTTCACAAAGTGGTCGATTGCCAATGGGCATGCCCTGCCCACACCCCCGTTCCCGAATATATTCGCTTAATTGCCGCAGGTCGATATTCCGATGCCTATTTGGTGAATTGGGAATCCAATGTGTTTCCCGGAGTTTTAGGGCGTACTTGTGATCGCCCTTGCGAGCCAGCGTGCCGACGCAGTCGGGTGGAAGATGACGAGGGCAAACAGCCAGTGGCGATTTGTCGCTTAAAGCGGGTCGCCGCAGATTACAAAGACGATATTCGTGGACGATTGCCACAGCCGCCAGAACAGAAAAATGGTAAGCGCATCGCCTGTATCGGTGCTGGACCTGCATCGCTCACCGTGGCACGTGATTTAGCGAGTGAGG
>JAIELM010000249.1 GCA_019752975.1 Undibacterium sp.
TTTAAAAACAGCGTAAAAGTCAATATTCATGCGGCTTACCAGACCATTTGTAGCGGTCAATAGAGGAATTTAGGATTATAGTTGTCGCTATCGTGAAATATACCAAAGCTAGCAAGGGGCGAATTGCTGTCCCTTGCGACGCTTCTATTGTATGCGTCCAACTCGCTGTTGAGCTAAGAATTCTTGCACAAAGTGGCTGACGCTGCACCATACTGCAACCCCGCCAGCGCCAGTTTACCAACCTGATACCTACGACATTCCAAATGCAGTACTTGCCGGTAGTACCGCTAATCTAGTCGACACCGCGCGCAAGGCAATATTGTGGATCATCGCATCCACCGTGGTACAACAATCGGCTAGGATACTGACCTGATACTTTTCAGCCGATGTCGAGATGGCGGTATGGGTCACGCAGTTCTGGGTCATCATCCCACAGACCAAAAGCTCAGTAACGCCCAAATCGCTTAAAACAGTGTCCAAATTGGTGCGATAAAAACTATCAGCATATTGCTTGACCACGATAGCTGCATCAGGTGCGGCCGCAAGTATACGCGGATGAATCGCCGCACCTTCGGTGCCCATGGTAAGAAATGATGCAGAACCAATTTCAGGATCAGCTAGATGCTGAACATGAACCACTGGAATACCCTGAGCAGTCGCCAGTGAAATGGCCGCTTCGATGTTATCGAGCGTGTTATCGGTATTCCACAAAGGGAAATATCCACCTTGAAAATAATCATTCTGCAGATCGATCACCAGTAATGCTTTACTCATATCAGCCTCTTTTTGTTACTGTTAAAGATCATCATTTTAAAGAGTGCGCTATGATCTGGTAATTGAGAAATTCTGGAATTTTCCTTCTTTTACTTACAAGATGAAAGTATTTTCATGGCATTGGATAAAATGAATCAGGCAATCTTAAATCAACTGAAATCAAACAGCCGTAAGACCTGGCAAATGATAGGAAAAGAAGTTCATTTAACTGGCCAAGCGGTAGCAGCACGCGTACAACAGATGGAAGATCAAGGAGTCATCAGCGGCTACACCATACGGCAAGACCAACTGGCTCGCCACTTCATCACCGTGTTTATGGAGAGCACTGATTTCAGCAGTTTTGAAGCTTTTCTAAACACCCATAGCAGCGTTGAAAACGCTTACAAAGTTACAGGTGAAGGCTGCTATCACCTGGTTTTTATCGCGCAATCCAATGCCGATATCGAGCCTTTCCTAGATGCCTTGCTTCAATATGGCCGCTGTAAAGTATTGAGTACGATTAGACGCGTTAAATAAATTTTTTAGATGGACATAATAGGTGGCTAGGTGGCTAGGTGGCTAGGTGGCAGCAAACGGATGATGCACCTGACAGCACTGCGCGAACTTTTACTTCAGCGCCCTCAGCGACAAATCGTCCATCATCGCTAGTACCGCAGTCTTTAACGCTTTTCAGCCATTAAGATCTGCGGTATCGGCCCCCAATTGCTTGTCACCTAAAAAGCCGTCTTACTTCGCATCCAAACTCGGCAACACCATCACCTTCAAAGCACTATTTTGCTTCCCATCATGCACCACTTTATGGGTGGCTTTAATAAAGTCAGCAGACTTGGCTTCAAAAATATTGTCTACATAAGTTTGTGGATTTCTGTCGATGAACGGAAACCATGTGGAATGGATTTGTACCATAATCCTATGGCCTCTTTGGAAGGTGTGGAGGACATCGTTGAGCGCAAATTTCACTTGCGTGGTTTGATTCGGCACCATGGCTTTTGGGTGTTCAAAACTATCTCTAAAACGAGCACGGAAAGGTTCGCCACGCACTAAGGTTTGTTGTGCGCCACGATTTATTTCACCTGCTGGCGTGTCCATTTTATTTGGATTCACATCGATAAGTTTAACGATAAAATCCGCATCATTGCCTGTGGTAGCGACGAAGAGTGAGGCCTCTAAGGGACCTGCGAAAGTGAGGTCGCGCTCTAACACGTCGCTCTGATAAGTAATAACATCCGGTCGCATGGCCGCATAACGTTGATCGGCGGCGATGTATTGGCTACTCCAACGATCGGTGATTTCTGTAGTGTATGGCACTGGATGTGCGGGGTCGCTGAGATATTCGTCATAGGCAGCCTCGTTCACCTTGGGCGGCTCGAAATTTAATTGTCCATTGGCGTGAAAGTAAAGCGTTTTAGCTTCAGTGTTGAGCGGCGGCCAGGTTTCAAATTCACGCCAGCGGTTGGCACCAGTTTCGAACACATAGGCTTCCGGAATAGCGGTTTTTACGCCTCCCTTTAAATGCTGTTTAAAAAAATTGAGTTCTAGCGCTTGAAAACTCAATGAGGTTTTAAATCCGAAGTTAGCGTCTCCGACTTTTTCACCCGAAGTTCTAATCCAACCACCATGCGTCCACGGCCCCATGACTAGCGTATTGTGAATACCTGGGTTCATTTTTTCTATGGCTTTATAGGTTTGGAGTGGCCCATATAGGTCTTCGGTATCGTACCAACCACCAACTGTCATCACAGCGGCTTTAATATTTTTTAGGTGCGGCAATAAATTTCTTGTTTGCCAAAAACTATCGTAGTTGGGATGTTGGGCGATCTCGTTCCAAAACGGAATGCCATCTTTAAAATGGGTTTTGTTGACGTTAGAAAGCGGCCCCATTTCTAAATAAAATTGGTAGGCATCCGGTGTGCCGTAATCAAACCCTGCTCCGCCGCTTGGCTCCATCGGGACGGGACGTGGCTTACCAAAGAAACTAAAAAAACTAAACGCAAGCTGCTCATTGAAAGCGCCATTCCTGTGCATATCATCGCCCTTAAACCAGTCGGCGATCGGCGCTTGGGGTGAAACCGCTTTTAAGGCTGGATGCGAGTCTATCGCTCCGGCTGAAGTATAAAATCCCGGATAAGAAATTCCCCATTGTCCAACCTTGCCATTATTGTTCGGCAGGTGCTTAATCATCCACTCTATGCTGTCGTAAGTATCGCTGCTTTCGTCGATATCGCTGCTACCCACTTTATGATCGTTGTGCGGGCGCATATTGACGAATTCGCCCTCCGACATCGTCGTCCCACGCACGTCTTGAAAAGCAAAAATAAAACCCTCTTTTTCAAATTCTGAGGTCGGCCCCAAGGCACTCCTATACTTATCCGCACCATAAGGCGCCACCGTATAAGGCGTGCGCACGAGAAGGATGGGATAAGGTTTAGTGCTACTCGCATCACGTGGAACGTACACAGACGTAAACAAGAATTTTCCATCGCGCATAGGGATGCGGTATTCAAATTTACTATAGTCCTTACGTATCAGTTCTGCTCTTTGTTGGGCAGCTTCTTTTTCGTCCGCTATTTGTTCAGACGCCAGACTGGGAAGGGTGGTGAGGTAGAGACTAGAGAGGAGTGTGACTATAGTGAGAAGTTTCATATACACTTAACTTTCAGTTGGTTGAACGTCGGGATTAGCGCTATTTAGATTAGGACTTACGCAAAATTGTACTGCCTAAACCAGTACTTTTTTAGTACCATGAGGCGAATGCAACAACGGCAGCGTCTGTTTTGCGTAAGTACTATAGATGACTTTACTGAATAAAAGTTCATTGTACTAGTTGATGATTTATTAGAGCTTATGAGTTAGAAAGATGGGTTAGAAAGAATATCTATTTTTATCAAAATTGCGTTGTTTTTTCTAGCCTACGAATTTGCAATTCCCTATTTTTGCCGCCGACTAGTCGAACACATAATATCCTATCGCCATCAGGATAAGATCAAATCGTTCTTGACGAGCGGCGAATTTCTCCCCTACAATTCGAGCTCAGGTGCAAAGGGGCGCCTGCCCGCACAAGAGGATCTCACCCTATATCTCTTCTTATTTGATGTGATAAACCATTTCGTTTGATGTCAGCGGGGCATCGATTAACGAGACGGAGCTTTATCATGTTGAGCTTTACTTCATTCATTCCACGTGTAAATTTGTTCGTTTTTCAGTGCGAGAGGTTCCTATGAGCATCTTGATTGAAGAACTGAAAATACGCGCACACCGCTTACATCAGCAGCTACTCAAAACCGACCCGGATACACTCGAACGAGTGCGTAAAATATGCCTTCGGAAGCGCTGGGAAATGGCGCCAATTTGGCAGCACAAGCACTGCCTCAATTTGGTCTCCGCCAGTTGTGGCTTTAACGATTGGTCTCACGCACGGTCCATCTTAAGTGGCAAGGCTGAGCACTACGATGATATGGGCGATTTTTGGTATGGTGCTAGCGCGACTGGTTTTACCAATCACTGGTTTGTGCATTATGAAGAAGCGAAGCGCTACCTTATCAGCGATGCCGCATCGTACCTCATCCCCTTTCGCAAACAGTTTGTGGTCGTGACGGCGGCGTTTATTCAGGCCTTAGGGCTAACCGAAGATGCCAAAGTTTGGGCTAGCATAGACCGGGATTTGTGCCAAGCTTATGGCGTTTCTATTTGGCTAGCGCTCGCACAACAGCGTCTATTGGCATGGCGATTTGAAACGGCTTAGCTGGTTTTATCTCAATCTAGATTAGGAATTTTTTATGCGTGATTTAACCCAAGGTCCAATACACAAGCACATCATCATGATGGCGCTTCCTATGGCGATTGGCATGTTGGTACAGACTTTGTATTTTTTTGTTGATCTGTATTTTGTCGCTCGCTTGGGCGACGCTGCTTTGGCGGGCGTGTCCTCAGCGGGCATCGTCAATTTTATCGTCATGGCTTTGACCCAAATGCTCAGCGTCGGTGCGGTCACACTGATCTCGCACGCAGTCGGGCGCAAGGATAGACCTGAGGCCAACCTGGTCTTTAATCAAACCATAGGCTTGTCGTTGGTCTGTGCGGCCCTGACCTTGATCCTGGGTTATGCTGGCGCAGCGTGGTATATGCGCAGCTTGGGTGCCGATCCAGCGACCGCACAAGCCGGAGAAACTTTTATTTATTGGTTGATCCCTGGCTTGGCACTGCAATTTGCTTTAGCGGCAGCTGGAGCGGCACTGCGTGGAACCGGCGTAGTAAAGCCTGCCATGGTGGCTCAATTATTGACCGTACTGGTCAATTTAGTGCTTGCCCCTATCTTCATTGCTGGCTGGGGCACTGGATATCCTATGGGTATCGCCGGGGCCGGCTTGGCGACCTCGATTGCGTCCTTGGTCGGCGTCTTGATTATGCTGTATTACTTCGCCAAATTTGAAACCTATGTCGCTTATCAGGCTGCGCAATTAAAACCCCATATTCAGATTTGGAAACGCATGCTCAATGTCGGTTTACCGGCCGGCGCAGAATTTTTCTTCATCTTTATTTTTATGGCGGTGATTTATGCCATCATCCGAGATTTTGGCGCCGCAGCACAAGCTGGGTTTGGCCTCGGTTCGCGCGTCATGCAAGCGGTGTTTTTGCCAGTCATGGCGCTGTCTTTTGCGATCGCCCCTATCGCTGGTCAAAACTTTGGTGCGAAGTTACCGCATCGAGTCCGTGAAACGATTTGGAAAGCGATTTATATTGAGAGCATTCTCATGGCGATACTCACTTTATTGTGCCAAATCGAACCGCGTTGGATGGTGCACTTCTTCACTCAAGATGAACAAGTCATCACAGTCGCAGCGCAATTTCTCAAAGTCATTTCTTGGAATTTTGTCGCCTCGGGAATTATCTTCGCTTGTTCAGGCATGTTTCAAGCTTTAGGTAACACCTGGCCCTCTTTGATTAGCATGGCCACACGGGTCATTACCTTCGCATTTCCTGCGTTGTGGTTGTCTCATCAGCCAGGATTTGAAATAACCCAAGTATGGTATTTATCGGTAGTGACGGTAATGCTTCAAGCAGGAATAAGTTTGTGGTTGGTACATGGACAGTTAAATAAGCGCTTGAAGGAAATGGCTACCTAGCTCACTGAGGTATCGATTACGCTTAGACGTGATCGATACCTCGGTGAATGTATTCATTTGCACGACCGCTGTTTTATCAATGAAACTCATCGCAATAGCAGCAATAGACAATAATAGACAATACTATTTCAACGGTGTCTTAGACTCTAAATTTCTATCTAACTTCAACGGGATTAATTCAAGCTCGCTTGACGAAGCTGGCGCAACAAGTGCTGGTGTCTTGATACTCTTAACCACCTGGGTACGACTACTTACTTTTTGCTGACTATTTTTTTGCTCCATTTGGTACTGCCACCAAGCAAAACCGAGCAAAGCCAAACAAGCTAGACCCAATATACACAGCAGCAAGACATTGGGTCTATATGAGCGACGCCGGGTATTTTCTAAAAATAGCGCAAATTCATCTTTGCTATGCGTTGAGTCAAGTTGATCGTGAGCTGGCGTAGCTTCCTGATTTGGATTCTGCTGCGAACTCTGCGCCGAACTCAGCTCCAAACTCTGCTCCAAACTGCTTCTTGTCAAAGTCAACTGCTGTAATTCTTCTTCTCGTAAAGCTCTTTGTCGTGAGATGGCAAGCGCTTTTTTTTCCTTCGCGATACCCGCTTTAGTCTGCGCCAGCAGGCGCTTTTCTTCGGCAATCGCTTGGTGAATTTGCTCAAGCAAATTGCGTTCGTGCTCGCAACGATCTCGTATAGCCTGACAAGCCTGTTCATCTAAAACCACCTCACCAACTTCCTCTCTACGCTGTTGTCTGGCCAGACTTAGTTGATGCTCTTGTCCTTCCCTTGCTTGTATCAAACGCTGCAATTCTTGTTCGGCATTTTGTTCAATTTGCGTTACTCGCAATAGTTCTTCTTCACTATGCACACGTTGCGCACTTAAGCGATCAGTGTCATGTTCAAGCTGCATTCTTTCTTGAATTTTTTTTTGTGCAGCGATACTGGCCTCAATTCTCGCTTGTGCCACCATTTCCGCTTCACGTTCGAGCTGAGCTAAACGATGAACTGCGTCTAATAAGCTACTCTCCTGCGCCAATCTTTGCTGCTCTAGCAGCAGCATTCTTCCATCATCATCTATCCTCTGCATCAGTAAGTGCTGCGCTTCTTCAGCAACTGCAGTATCCCTCGCGGCCTGTTGATTTGCGTCCTGTTGATTTGCGCCCCTTAGTTGCACCGGTGCATACGATATTGGCGGCTCGTTTCTAGCGTCTTTGTAGGTAATCATCGGCTTTGCGGGGGTAAACATGAGTAACACTCGATTTCATTAGGATTATTAGCAACAATTGAGTGTATTTTACATATAAATGCCAACTCCACAGAAAAAACTATCCACTTTGAACTAATTTCCAAAAACTTTGTCCAAGTAAGCGAAATATCGCCAAGAAACAGAATAATCCTAGGACAATATTTCCATTTCTCTAGGGCTTACAAAGCAAGTAAGTCTTTTCAATTACCTCATGGAGTAAAGATATAATGCGTTTACCTGTAGCAATAACGCTCATTTGCCTGAGCATGTCGGCTGTTGCTAGCCCACAAATGGATGACAAGTTCCGCCAATTGGAGGAAATACTTCCTACTCCCAATACCATACGCACCGCTTCCGGCGCACCAGGTCACGCCTATTGGCAGCAAAAAGCCGACTATGTGATACGCGCCAGTTTGGACGAATCCAAACGCGCTATTACTGGTGCCGAAACCATCACTTACCATAATAATTCACCAGACACCTTGAATTATCTATGGCTGCAATTAGATCAAAATATTTTCCGCGCTGATTCTGACGCCAACAAAACCCGTACCCTCCCTTCTCGCGACGCTTGGAAAAACCCCAATGCGGTCACTTACGACGCAATGCGTGTCTTAAACGAAAGAGAAAAGTTTGACGGCGGTTTTAAAATTTTAAGTGTCAAAACCAGCGATGGTCAAACACTGAAATATGTCATCAACCGCACCATGATGCGTATCGATTTACCTCAAAGTTTAAAATCTGGCGCGCAATTTTCTTTCAGCGTGGAATGGAATTACAACATCGGCAACGGCAAATTATTAGGCGGTCGCGATGGCTATGAATTTTTCAAAGACGACAAGAACGATATCTTTGAAATTGCCCAATGGTTCCCCCGCATGGCGGCCTATTACGATGTGTATGGTTGGCAGCATAAGCAGTTCTTGGGTTCTGGTGAATTTACATTGGAATTTGGCGACTACGATGTACAACTCACAGTTCCTAGCGATCACGTCGTCTCGGCTACAGGTGAATTAAGCAATGCCGATACCGTGCTCACTGCAAGCCAACGTGATCGCTTAAAGCAAGCCAAAACTTCGACCAAACCGGTTGTGATCGTCACCCAAAAAGAAGCCGAAGAAGCTGAAAAAAACCGCGCAACCACCAACAAGACTTGGCACTTTAAAGCCAAAAACGTGCGCGATTTCGCTTGGGCATCTTCACGCAAATACATCTGGGATGCGCAAGGCTACAAAGCCGGCACAAGTAACGGCCTAGCCATGTCCTTCTATCCGAAAGAAGCCAATCCTTTGTGGGGTCAATATTCCACTCAAGCGATTATCCATACGATAGAACAATACAATAAATTCTCCTTAGACTATCCCTACCCAGTAGCGCAATCAGTCAATGGCCCACAAGGCGGCATGGAATATCCTATGCTGTCCTTTAACGGCGGACGTCCAACCAAGGATAAAACCACAGGCGCCTTGACCTATTCTAAGCGCACTAAGTATGGCCTGATCAGCGTGATCATTCACGAAGTTGGACACAATTACTTCCCGATGATTGTCAACTCAGACGAGCGTCAATGGACATGGATGGATGAAGGTTTGAACTCCTTCGTGCAAAGCTTAGCCGAGCAAGCGTGGGAAGAAAATTATCCTGGCACACGTGGCGAGCCACGCGGCATCGTTGACTATATGCGCAGTCAAGGTCAAGTACCGATTATGACCAACTCTGAATCGCTATTACAATTTGGACCAAACGCCTACGCCAAACCAGCTGCCGGTTTGCATATTTTGCGTGAAACCATCTTAGGTCGCGAGTTATTTGACTTTGCATTCAAAGAGTACGCTCAACGTTGGAAGTTTAAGCGCCCTACCCCAGCTGACTTTTTCCGCACCATGGAAGACGCTTCAGGTACCGACTTAGATTGGTTCTGGCGCGGTTGGTTCTACACTATCGATCCTGTGGATATCAGTGTCGATGGCATCGTTGAATACACCATGTCTTCCAAAGATCCTGAGATCGAGAAAGCATGGAGACGCGCGCAAAAAGCAGCGGAACCTTCGTCCACTGCAAATGTCGCAGACAAGGGTAAATTAGCCCGCCGCATCGATTATCAAGAAGGTCTCAAAGACTTCTATAACGAACACGACGACTACACTGTCACCAATAAAGACCGCAATACCTACGCAGACTTGATGAAGGGTTTAGACGAAGATGAAAAAGCCATGCTCAAATCTGGCAAGCATTTTTACTTAGTCGATTTTTCTAATGTCGGTGGTTTGGTGATGCCTTTGATTTTGCAAATTGAACTTCAAAGTGGTAAGAAAGTGATTCAGCGTATTCCTGCGGAAATCTGGCGTTACAACCCTAAGAAATTGACTAAGTTGATCGTCACCGATGAACCTATGGTGAGCTTAACTCAAGATCCTTTCTTGGAAACAGCTGACATCGACACCAACAATAACTCTTGGCCACGTAAGATCGCTCAATCGCGCCTAGAACTATTCAAAATGTTGCCGCCACCTAGCGATATGATGCAAGACTACAATACGCCTTTGAAAACCAATGCTGCCGACACAAAAGCCGACGCATCTGCAACTAAGGCAGAACCGATGGAAGCAAAAAAAGTAGAGACTAAAGTAGAAGAAATGAAGCCTGCTGAAGTCAAAACAAAAACTGCTAAACCGGCAAAAGCTAAGTCGGCTGTCAAAGAAGTTAAAGAAGTGAAGTAAAGCAAATAAGTAAGGCGGAAAAGCGTAGCACCTTCCGCTTCCGCCTTACACAGTGACAGCACGACAAGCAAGGAAGCCGCATTTTTTGACTGCTTGTCGCCCTCATTTTGCGAACGGCACGTCCGATTTATACCTTACTGGACAGTGAAAAGTACTACGATTTTCCATCCTACTGACTACTTTTTTTCTATCATGTTCGAGCCTCTTGCAAAACGCAGCAGCAAAATTAAACTAAGCCTCATCACCGCATTGATCTTCATCAGCGCAGCCGCCTACGCCCATCGTTTTCATGCTGGCATTAGCGAAATACGCTTTAACCCTAACACTGGCAACACAGAAATCGTCCACACCTTCATGGCACACGATGTCGAAGCCCTGCTCGAAAATCTCTACCAAAAACAATTTGATTTGAGCGATGCGGACGACGCACAAGTATTTCGGAACTACCTAGAAAAGCAATTTAGCATCAGCGATCAAACGCAAGCTTTACCGATTAAATGGGTCGGTCTCAAAGTCGATCCGACTAGTGTCGTCGTCTTTCAAGAGATAGAAAAACGCAACTTACCCGAACACGCCAACATACGCCAAGCGACCCTGACAGATTTTCTACCTGATCAGATCAACACCATCAATATCGTCAAAGCTAATGCGATTCAAACGATGAATTTTGATCGTAATTCGCGTGAGCAAAGTATTCCCTAATTTACCTTGCGTAAACTGTCGCGAAAAGTCAAAACAGCTAACAGCAAGAACACAGAAGAAAAACAAAAAAATTTAGATAATTACCGCTCTTACGTTTCACGATATCTTTGCGGCTAATGATATTCGGTTTTACACTTTTCACGTTGGGCAACAAGCTCTTAAGACCTGAATTTTTACTCAATCCTAGTATGCTGAACCGACAAAAAAAATCCCCTGCTAATTCCCGTTTTCCCAAATCTAGCATGCGGCAATCCAAGTACTACATCCGTCAACTTACCCCCTTATTGATTCTCTCAATCTGTCAATTCCCGGCCATCAGTTACGCCGACGATGGCATCCTGCATCGGGTACTGTTAGACGGCTCACGGGCAAGTCAACTTGGCGTATTGGATGCCGCCAACGCTGGCACAATAGGGCAAAAAAAACTTGAGAACCTCACCACCTACCGCCCCGGTGAAATGCTCGAAGCGATACCTGGAGTGATCGTCAGTCAACATAGTGGCGAAGGCAAAGCCAATCAATTTTATCTGCGTGGGTTTAATCTCGATCATGGTACGGATTTACGCACCACATTAGATGATATGCCAGTCAATCAACGTAGTCATTCGCATGGACAAGGTTGGACTGATCTCAACTTCCTCATCCCTGAACTCAGCGCACGTCTAGATTATAAAAAAGGGCCCTATTCATCAACGACGGGTGATTTTTCGTCTGCAGGCAGCGCCAGTATCAGCTATGCCAATCGGCTCACCCAAGGCGTCATCAGCAGCACCTTGGGACAAAATAATTTTAGACGCCTATTGCTAGCCGACTCTCCCGCGCTCGCCGGAGGAAGCTTCCTATACGCCTTGGAACTACTACGTAATGACGGCCCTTTCCTGCGTCCAGATGAGTTTAAAAAAACCAATGCCGTCTTTCGATACAGTCAGGGGTTTGCTAACAATGGCTTTAGCCTCAGCGCCATGCATTATCAAAGCCGATGGAATTCTAGCGATCAAATTCCCGAAAGAGCCATCAACAATCATAATTCAGCTGAGCCAAAAATTGATCAGCTCATCAATCGCTTTGACACTATAGACAAAAGCGATGGTGGCGAAGCGCAACGCTCAAGTTTGTCTGGCGTTTGGCGACGCACTGATAACGATAGCGCCAGTAAATTCAGCGCCTATCTCATCAAGAATCAACTCAAACTATTTTCCAATTTCACCTATTTTTTAGACGATCCCATCAATGGCGACCAATTTAGCCAACCAGATCGCCGTGTCACTAGCGGACTTAACGCCAGTCATACCTGGCATCTTCACTTCGGTGAAAAAAACACCGACATTAGCACTGGCCTGCAACTGCAAAATGACAATATTTTTAATGGCTTAAATAAAACCCGTTCCCGCGAAATTCTCAGCCAAGTGCGGCAAGACCATATCCTTGAAAGCAGTGCCGGTTTCTACCTCGATGTGGCTACGCGCTGGACTGAGTATTTCAGGAGCAACCTCGGCCTACGTCATGACCGCTATGCTTTCAAAGTCGATAGCGACCGCAGCGCCAATTCAGGCAAGGCTAAAGACAGTATCAGCAGCCCAAGCGCCAGTCTAGTATTTAGCCCATGGAATAAGACCGAATTCTATGTCAATGTGGGGTCAGGTTTTCATAGCAACGATGCCCGCGCCACGCTAACTACGATTGATCCCCAGAGCTTAGAAGCCAGCGAAAAATCTCTGGGTTTAGTCCGCTCACGCGCCATGGAATTAGGCCTGCGCAGTGAAATCATTAAAGACCTCTCGACCGCGCTTTCCTTATACCGACTGGACTTTGATTCAGAACTTAGCTTCGTCGGCGATGCAGGCACGACAGAAGCCGGCCGACCGAGCCGCCGAGTGGGAATAGAATTAAGCAACGCGTATCGCATCAACGAGCAAATATCAGTCGATCTTGATACCGCTTTTGCGCGCGCCCGCTCACGCGACTTCAACATTGCCGGCGATCGCATCATCGGTGCAATCGAAGGTGTAGCGCAATTGTCGCTGAATCTAGAAAAACTAGGTGCATGGTCAGGCGCACTGCGCCTGCGTTATTTTGGCCCACGTGCCCTCACCGAAGACAACAGTGTGCGCTCCCACTCCAGTAGCACGGTCAATGGACGGCTAGCGTATAAATTCAGCCCGAGCTTACGAGTTGAAGTGGAAGGTTTTAATCTAACTAACGCGAAAGCTTCCGCCATCGACTATTACTACAGCTCGCGTCTCAAGAATGAAGCAGTGGCGACAGAAGATATCCATTTCCATCCCATAGAATCACGCTCGTTTCGCTTGATGTTGGTGAAGGGTTTTTAATTTCCCCAAAAGCCGTTATGATGGCACTCATCCATCTTACTATCGTGACGGCTATCATGAACAAACTACTCAAATTCGCGGGCATCAGCTTAGCAGTTCTAGTCGCCTTGCTACTATGTCTTATCGCCTACCTTAGTTTCATCTTTGACCCTAGCCAGTTCAAGACGCAAATCATCTCGGTGGTACAAGAAAAAAAACACCGTACCTTGGCCATCGATGGCGCGATCAAGCTCCGTCTTTTCCCTAAAATTGGGGTAGATATAGAAAAAGTTAGTCTGTCGGAATTCCAATCTCCCGCCCCCTTTGCCAGCCTAGAACAAGCACATGTTTCACTGGCCTTGCTACCACTCTTACAAAAACAATTGGTGGTCGATAAAGTGACTATACAGGGTCTACGTTTTAGCTTTAAACGCGCCATGGATGGTAAGAGCAATATCGATGACCTCTTAAGTAAAGAAGAGCCATCTAACGAGGTAGGTAATACACAAAAAATGCGCTTCGCAATTGAAGGAATAAATATTTCTGATGCCGCCATCGAAGTCGATGACAAAAAAAATGCACTCCGTGGCGCACTCACTGCGTTTAATTTGAGTACTGGTCCACTATCAGAACGCATAGACACGAAAATCAAACTCAGTGGCAAACTACAACTACAACAACCCAAGTTAGAGACAGACATCAGCCTAACAACACAGCTACGCTTAAACCCTGAAAACAAACTCTTCGCACTAGACGATTTTCAAGCAAAAATCATGGGTAAATTTGCCCAAGACG
>JAIELM010000339.1 GCA_019752975.1 Undibacterium sp.
TATCAGCTCCCAGCCTTGACACCAGTCGGCTGTTTCTCGCTGTTCGCCTTCACTATAGGGCATGGGTAATCGTTGCTCAGCTTCTACATACAATAAGCCATTTTCTGTTAGGAGGTGTAAACACAGCGGGAGAACTTTCTGCAAGAAACCTTGATTAAACGGCGGATCAAGAAAAATGACATCAAAGCGTTGCTGGCGCTTAATCAGATTCCGTGTCGCCAATAAGGCATCTGCCCTGACCAAAGTAATTACCTCAGCCTGCAATTTTTGCTTGCTGAGCTCAAGTGCTTGAAATGCAGGGGTAAAATTTTCCACCATGAGCACCTGTGCGGCACCGCGACTAGCTGCCTCAAAGCCCAAAGCACCGCTACCGGCAAACAAATCTAGACACTGCAAACTCTCCCAACGTCCATGGGTAAGGTGGTGCAACCAATTAAATAGGGTTTCGCGCACCCGATCCGGCGTGGGGCGTAAGCCCTCCCCGCTCACCACCGACAGTTGCGAACGCTTCCACATACCGCCGATAATACGTACTTGTGCTGGTCGATGATTGGCCGGTCGTGCTACTGGTTTTTTTTTAATCTGGGTCATAGCTCACTTTTGCATAAGTCCTAATCAAGCACTGCTCTGTTAGAATGGCAGCATTCTAAAGGTTTTTCTCACAAAATAGCGTAGAGCCTAATTTGTGCCACCAACCACCAGCCCACTTTTATATTAGAGCAAGATCAATGTTTAGTTTTTTTAGAAAGAAAAAGCTTGAACCTGCTAGCCATACTGAAGCAGTCAATGCACACCCTGATAATGATACTGATAACGCTTCAGTTGCCCCTCCTTTCGAGGCAGTGACGCAACAGGCAATGCCAGTATCGACGATAACTGAACCCACGCCAGCGCCTGAAGAAAAACGCACTTGGTTCTCGCGTCTCAAACAAGGCTTATCCAAGACTTCGTCCGCCCTCACCACCCTATTTGTCGGCGCACGTATTGATGACGATTTATACGATGAGTTAGAAGCCGCCCTATTGACCTCCGACGCCGGTGTCGAGGCTACCATGCACTTGCTGGAAAACCTCAAGCGCAAAGTCAAGGAAAACAAACTCACCGAAGCAGAACAAGTTAAAACCGCGCTCAAGCAACTGCTATTAGACTTGCTCACACCTTTACAGAAACCTCTGGAGCTAGGTCGCTATCAACCACTGGTCATGATGATTGCCGGTGTCAATGGCGCAGGCAAAACCACCACCATAGGCAAACTCGCCAAACACATGCGCAATCACGAACAATCAGTGATTCTCGCCGCTGGCGATACCTTTCGCGCCGCCGCCCGTGAGCAACTCATGGTCTGGGGAGAGCGCAATCACATTACTGTGATCGCACAAGAATCGGGCGATCCTGCCGCGGTCGCTTTTGATGCGGTCGCTTCTGCCAAAGCACGCGGCACTAATGTCGTCATGGTAGATACCGCAGGTCGTTTGCCGACCCAATTACACCTAATGGAAGAACTCAAAAAAATCAAACGCGTCATCGCCAAAGGCATGGACGACGCGCCACAAGAAATTTTACTTGTCATCGATGGCAATACCGGACAAAACGCACTCGCGCAAGTGAAAGCCTTTGATGATGTATTGGGATTGACCGGCTTAATCATCACCAAATTAGACGGTACCGCCAAAGGCGGCGTATTGGCGGCGATCGCAAAAACACGACCAATTCCCGTGTACTTTATCGGCATAGGTGAACAAATCGAGGATTTGCAGGCGTTCAATGCAGAGGAATTTGTTGAAGCATTATTGGGCTAATTTTGGCTAATTTGGACTAAGCAAAAGTGAGGATTCTAGGATGATTGAATTTCAGCACGTAACAAAATCTTACGCCGATAAGTTCTATGCCCTACGCGATGTCTCGCTCAATATTGGCGATGGTGAATTGGTTTTTTTAGCTGGCCCTTCCGGAGCAGGAAAATCCACACTCTTAAAAATCATTGCAGGTCTAGAAAAACCTAGCAGCGGCGCAGTACTACTCAATGGACAAGACTTAGGTAAGCTCAAAGCAAGTAGCCTACCGTATCTAAGGCGCAAGCTAGGTCTCATCTTACAAGGTCAAGGCCTGTTACTAGATCGCAGCGTGTTAGCCAATGTAATGCTGCCCATGATCGTTGTGGGCGAATCCCACAGTGAAGCGCATAGTCGCGCAAGTGCCGCCTTAGAACGCCTTAACATGCTGGACAAAGCCCAAGATTCGCCACTGGCACTATCCGGCGGAGAGCAACAAAGAGTCGCGATCGCCCGTGCTATCGTCAATCGTCCACAAATTATTTTGGCCGACGAACCGACTGCCTACCTAGACCGCGACAATGCCATCATCGTCATTAACGCACTCAAAGCGTTTCAAAAATCAGGCGTCACCTGTATTATCTCTAGCCATGATGAACAGTTTCTAGACCAAGCGAGTCGCGTGATTTATTTGAGTAAAGGTGAAGTAAGCGATGCCTGGACTTCTTCGCTCGCCGCGTAAATTCTTTTATATTGGACATACACAGAAATGACTAACTGGTTCCGCCAACACCGCTATGCCCTAGCTAGCGCACTCACCCAACTAAGAGCGAGTCCGGGCAATTTCATTTTCAATGTCTTGGTTGTGGCAATCTCGCTCGCCGTACCCATCGCCGGCCTGACCTTCATAGAGAATATTCGCCCGGTAGCCTCGCAATTATCTATAGAGCCAGAGATCAGCGTCTTTATACAAACAAGTGTTACCAGTGCAGATGCAGCACTACTCGCCACCCCCATCAAAAAAACACTTAAAGACGCAGGTGTTAACGCCAAACTCAGCTTTATCCCCAAAGACAAAGCCTTCGCCACACTAGAAAGCACCTCGAATCTGGCTGAAGTGCTATCCAACTTAGGCGGCAACCCCCTACCAGACGCTTTTGTATTGTCGTTATCAAACGATGACGCCGATAAGATAGAAAAAGTCAGCACACTGTTGCGCGGTTTAGATAAAGTCGAAGTGGTACAAGTCGATTCCGCATGGATCAAGCGTCTAGCCGCTTTACTTCACATCGCTCAAATTTCTCTCCTTTTTCTAGCAGCGACCCTGGCTCTCGTCGTGATTGTCGTTGTATTCAATGCCACCCGCTTACAAGTGATTGCCCACCAAACCCCCATTAGCGTCAGCCGGCTACTAGGCGCGACCAATGGCTTCATTCACAAACCCTATTACTACATGGGCGCCCTATTAGGCGGCTGCGCTGGCCTACTCGCACTAGGCTTAGTAGCACTCTCCTTACCGCCCTTAAACACCGCTATAGGGGAATTTGCAAAGCTCTACTCCGCCGAATTTCACTTAAGCCCCCTGGGACTTCTACCTAGCCTCGCCTTGATTCTAGTCGCCAAAATTTTAGGTTTATGTGGCGCCTACCTCTCAGTACGTAGACAATTAACGAAAATCCCTCAATAATTATTGATAATAAATCAAACACCCCCCCTTGAAATCTGGCAAATCGAACAGATTATTAGCACTCAAGTCGATTGAGTGCTAATATAGAACTTCAGGACATCCAAAGGGATGCGGCAATACCGAAATAAAGAACTCACATAGTAGGAGCGAACAATGACAACAGCAGGCACTTTGCGTTCATCGGATAACCCATTGAGTACAGCACTCACACTAGGCTTTACTGGCACATTAGGCAATATTGATGCCTATATTTCTGCCGTCAATCGCCTACCCATGCTGACTCACGAAGAAGAAGTCGATTTGGCGACCCGTTTAAAGTTAGAAAACGACCTCAACGCCGCCCAGCAATTAGTTATGTCTCACCTACGCCTAGTGGTCTCTATCGCTAGGGGCTACCTAGGTTACGGCCTGCCTCACGCAGACTTAATTCAAGAGGGTAATATCGGCTTAATGAAAGCGGTTAAACGCTTCGATCCAGATCAAGGCGTGCGCTTAGTTTCCTATGCCATGCATTGGATCAAGGCTGAAATGCATGAGTACATTTTGAAAAACTGGCGCTTAGTCAAGGTCGCCACCACCAAAGCTCAACGCAAGCTGTTCTTTAATTTGCGCAGCAATAAAGAAGGCTTGGATTCCATGACGCCGAGCCAAATCCAGGCTTTAGCGCTCAAGCTCGACGTCAAGAGCGAAGACGTCATAGAGATGGAAATGCGCCTCTCAGGTCGGGATGTCGCCATTGATGGTTCTAACGACGATGAAGACGAAAAATTCGCCCCTATCGCCTATCTCAAATCCGAAACAGAAGAACCCACACGCGTCATCGAAGCCGCACAATATGACCGCCTACAAAGCGAAGGCCTAGAATCCGCTTTAGCCAAACTAGACCCACGCTCACGCCACATCATAGAATCTCGCTGGCTACAAAACGACGACGGCAGCGGCGCAACTTTGCATGAACTCGCTGACGAATATGGCGTATCGGCTGAACGCATACGCCAAATCGAAAGCGCGGCGCTGAAAAAAATGAAGGGCGCGCTAAGTAGTTTTGCTTGACCCTAAGTTTCTTCTCTACACCACACGCACACCATTCACTTCCGCTCATCGAAGTGAGTGGTTGTTCCACTTGCTCCGGAAGTTTTTTGGTAAGCAACTTTAACTTTATGCGTACCTACCTCTAGTTACCCTACCATTTCCATTCCACCACCTACTTTAACAGCAACCTCAAGTCATGCACGATGGCTTCAGGTTTTTGCCCATATTGCAGATACAATCTAATACGTCCTTCTGGATCGAATACATAGCTAGCCGCAGTGTGATCCATGCTATAGCTGTCTGGAGTTTGTCCTGGGCTTTTTTGGTAGAAGATTTTGAACTCTTTGGCGACTTTAGCGGTAGCAGCTGCATCACCGTATAAACCCAAGAAACGCTGATCGAAGTTAGGAATATACGCGGCCAGCAACGCTTGGGTATCGCGCTCTGGATCTATGGTGACAAACAGCACTTGCACTTTATCCGCTTGGGGACCAAGCTCCTTCATCACCTTGGCCATTTCGACCATCGTGGTTGGGCAAACGTCTGGGCATTGGGTATAGCCGAAGAACATGATCACGGCCTTGCCTCTAAAATCCTTCAAACTTCTTGGCTTGCCATTCTGATCGGTGAGCGCAAAATCTTTCGCGTAATCTAAACCGGTCAAATCGGTGTTGATGAATTTTTCTTCGCTCTTGGTACATCCAACTAACGCGACCGAACTTGAGAAAATAATGCTAAGTAAAGCGAAACGAAGTGAGAAAATTTTCATGGTAATTTCGCGTTAAAATTTATAGTAGTGATCGACCAATAATGCCGCAAACAGTAAGGACAAATACACGATAGAGAAAGTAAACGTTTTGCGCGCCAAGATGTCATCGTAATGCTTATAGATGCGCCACGCGTACCACAAAAAAGCCGCGCCTAATAGCACCGCGCTAACCAAATAGATCAGACCACTCATATGCACCGCATACGGCAACAAGGTAGTCGCGAACAAGGCAATGGTATAGAGCCACACATGAAATTGGGTAAAAGCTAAGCCGTGGGTAATCGGCAGCATGGGCAAACCCGATTTAGCATAATCATCCCGTCGATACATCGCCAGCGCCCAAAAATGCGGCGGTGTCCAGACAAAAATGATCAACACCAAGAGCCACGCTTGCATAGGCACGTCGTTCGCTATCGCCGCCCAGCCCAAGGCTGGTGGCATCGCACCCGAGAGGCCACCAATGACAATATTTTGTGGCGTAGCGGGTTTCAAAATAATCGTATAAATCACGGCGTAACCAACAAAGGTGACGAAGGTCAGCCACATGGTCAAAAAATTCACGAAGAAGTACAGTATGCCCATGCCCGCACCGCCAATCAGGGCGGAGAAGATCAAGATCTGGGTACGGCTGATTTCACCTTGGGCGCTAGGACGACGGGCGGTACGCGCCATGCGAGCGTCGATTTCCATTTCTACCAAGCAGTTCACCGCAAAAGCGGCACCCGCCAATAACCAGATACCTATGGTGGCTGCAATGACCACACGCCAGTCAGGCAAATCTGGGGTAGCGAGGAACATGCCGATGACCGCACAAAACACGGCCAATTGAGTGACACGAGGTTTGGTCAGTGCTGCGTATTGGGCAAGACGGTGGCTAAAATGCTGGGTCATGAAGTGGGTGGTTGATGAGCGCGAACACGGTAGTTTAACATGCACAGCAAGAGCAGAGTGAGCGCCGCACCTGCGTTATGTAATACAGCGATAAGCAACGGCCAAGAGAAATACACGGTGGCGATACCGCTGGCAAATTGCAACAGCAAAACCAACAGTAGGAGATGAGCTAAACGCCTGCTGGCATCATGCTTACGCGCCAAATAGATGACCGCAGCGAGGACCATCAAAACGATCCACGCAAAACTTCTATGCAGCCACTGTATGGTGACAAGAGCGGAGAAAGGTAAAAAATCACCGCTCGCGGTACGGCCCAATTCACGCCATAAAACATAGGCGTGTTCAAAATCCAAATTCGGTATGATCTCGCCATTACAAAGTGGGTAGTCTTGGCAAGCTAAGGTGGCATAATTAGTGCTAACCCAACCACCCAAAGCAATTTGCGTCACCGCCACCAAGACCGCCAAGGGCAATAGATAGCGCAAGCGCGTATCCGGCGTACAGAAAATCGGCGGTGACTCACGCATCCAAGCCCACACCATCAAACCGAGTAGGCACAGCGCTAAGAGCAAATGTATAGTGACGATAATCGGTTGTAACTTCAAGGTCACCGTCCATTTGCCAAACGCACCTTGCAAACACACCAGAAAAAATAGTGCAGTTGCCAAACTAGGTGAGTGGCGCAAACTGGCACGACGCCACCACGCTATCGTCATTTGCGCAAGAATCAACACGCCCACGCTCATCGCTAAATAACGATGAATCATTTCTATCCAAGCTTTAGAAATCGTCACCGGCCCCATGGGCATTAAGGCTTCGGCAGCCTTGATTTGCGCGTGTGCTTGAAATGGATTGGCTTGACCATAGCAACCCGGCCAATCGGGGCAACCTAGGCCAGAATCGGTGAGACGGGTAAACGCACCGAAGATGATCAAATCAAAAGTCAGAAACAGGGTAACCCCGATCAGCTTACGGTACTTGTTAGTGTCCTTAGAAACCCAGACCACACTTAATGGAAATAAGGAAAAAAGTAAGCCGCTGAGGGCGAGTTGTGTCCACATGAGTTAACAGAATCCTTAACCGATCGCCGAAGCTTTAAGTAATTTACTCAAGTCTTTTTTCATCTTATTCGCGTCCGCATTCTTAGGAAATCGCATCATCAAATTACCTAATGGATCAATCAAATAGATATGATCACTGATGCGACTGTCCGTATCCACTGGCAGCCATTTTTCCAAATTACCGCTACTGGCTTTAAGTAAGCGCGTTCCTTGTATACCAACTTGCATATTCGCGTCTATGCTGTGTTCATCGGTGATCAACCAGACTCTCTCTATACGTTCCATCTCCTTACCCTGAATTGTTCGTAACTGGCGCATGTCCAAGAGCTTTTTTTGGCAGCTGGCGGCACAAGCACCAGAATCCACTTGCAGCATAATCCATTTACCTTTAAAAGCCGACAATTCCATGGCTTTCCCATCTAAGGTTTGACTATTGAGTAGTGGCTGCGGATACAAGCGTGGATCAAGTATCGTGCCGTAATTGGTTTTGCCACTTGGTTTGACGAAATAATAGCTGATGTAAGAGGCAATCATCGGTGCCGCGCAGACGGCCAGCACCGCAAATAATTTCCAACGCCCAGCTTTCTTTACTGTACTAAGAGGGACTTCATTCTTGCTCATGTTTTGACTCGTGTTTTGATTCATTTTTTAATCTTATTAATTTTGTTCTGGCTGTTAAACGACGAATTCCGGTAATCAGAAAAAACATGGCGGACATCAATGCCAAGCCATACCACTGAAATGCATAGGCACGGTGTTTGTCGGCGCCAGCTGAAGGTTGAGGCCAATTTCTGACTAGACTATCGCCACTATCGGAGGTTTGCTCCACCACATAGGGGTAAAATTTCAATCCTGTTTTCTGCGTTAATTCTTCAAGTGACAAGTTCTGAATAATCGCATGCGGTATGAGCGCTTCGCTCTTTCCCAATTGCATGGACTTATCTACTCCCTTACGTAACACCCCTTCTAACACGATCGTCCCGGTTGCTGTCATCAGTGCCGGAAACTTAGTACGCTCATAAGGATTGCGTTGCAGCCAGCCTCGCTCTACCAAAATACTTTGCTCACTGCCTTCCATTTTGAACGGCATCAAAAGATAAAATCCTGCCACGCCAAACAAAGGTCGATTGTCCAAATAAAGCGGCCAATCAGTGACAAATTGGCCTGTAATTTTCACTCTTTGGAAAGACTGTAAATTAACTTCGGCACCTGCCTCATTAAGTGAAATCGCAGGCTTTTGCATCTGTTCATGTATCTGCAGCGCCAGTCCATCTTTCTCTTGCGCTCTTCGTGTTTGCCAATCACCCAACACTACTCCCAAAACCGCAAGCAGTGCGGTAATCAAAAAGGGAATTAAGCGTAAGATGAAGGACTTTAGCATTACAATAGCGCTTTTGTGGATGGATAGCGTGATGAAAATTCTGGTCTTAATCGCTTTTTTATTGATTTTCTTAAGCCTAGGCTCTGCACTAGTTTACATGATGAAAGACAAGGGCAAGAGCAATCGTACTGTTAAAGCCTTAGCTTTTCGAGTGGGGTTTTCCATACTCCTTTTTTGCTTCATTCTTATTGCGAATTATTTTGGCTTGATTCAACCAACCGGGATACATTAAGCGCACAAAAGCCGCACAAGTGCGGCTTTTGTTTATGCTAATTGGTTCAACGATTATAGCCAGTAGACGACAACGTACAAGCCCAACCACACTACGTCAACAAAGTGCCAATACCAAGCCGCACCTTCAAAAGCAAAATGATGCTCTGGTGTGAAATGTCCCTTCATGACGCGATACAAAACCACTGACAACATGATCGCCCCCATGGTTACATGGAATCCGTGGAAACCAGTCAACATGAAAAAGGTAGAGCCATAAATACCAGAAGTGAGTTTCAAACCTTCGCTATAAGCTTCAATGTATTCATACGCTTGGCAACCCATGAAGATCGCGCCTAACAAAATCGTCGCAAACAACCAGAACGCTGTTTTAGCACGATGACCTTCGCGTAAAGCATGATGAGAAATCGTCAAAGTCACACCAGAGGTCAATAACAAAGCGGTGTTAATTGTCGGAATTGGGAAAGGTCCCATTGCTTTAAACGGTTCGATCAAATTGGCTGGACCGAGATTACCCCACTGTCCAGAAAAATCAGGCCACAAAACTTTATGATCCAAATCGGCCAACCACGGCATAGAAATGCTGCGGGCATAAAACAAGGCCCCAAAGAAAGCGCCAAAGAACATCACCTCAGAGAAGATAAACCAGCTCATGCTCCAGCGGAAAGAGTTGTCGATACGAGCGCTGTATTGACCGCCTTCAGACTCTGCAATGGCATCACCAAACCAATTATACAAAACTACTAAAGTGAGCAAAATACCTGCAAAATTCAGGTAAGACCCCCAAGCAAGACCGTTGACCCATGCCGATGCACCTAGCATAGTCATTAGCAAAGTCGTGCCACCCAAGACTGGCCACTTTGAAGGGCTCGGCACAAAATAATAAGGTGCGCTAGCGTTATGAGAACTCATGTCCATCTCCCGATACAATGTTTAATCTAATTTCATAATTTCTACTTCGCCACCACGGCTTTCACGACCAAAATCAAGGTCGCGATAAAAATGGCGGCGCCTAAGATTCCTGCAATGATGACGTGAACTGGATTGAGCTGCGCTGCATCTTGTTCGTAAGAACTTTTCTTGCGTATCCCCAAAAACGACCAAAGTACAGCTTTGATCGTTGCCAGAAAAGAGGCTTTGCGCTGAGTTGCTTGCTTAAGATCACCCATCATTTTTCCTGTTGTCGCTTTTATGTTTTGCTAGGCTTGATACCTACCTCAAAAAAAGTATACGACAAGGTAATTGTCTTCACTTCCTTAGGCAAAGCCGGATCGATATAAAACGATACTGGCATCTGCCGTGCTTCGTTCGCTTCTAATGTTTGCTGTTTAAAACAGAAACACTCCATCTTTTTAAAATACGCTGCAGCTTGCTGAGGTGCATAGCTAGGAATGGCTTGTGCATCCATCTTATACGACTGCTTATTCACTACTTCATAGAGTACCTGCGCCATCTCGCCAGGGTGTACTTTCATGCTACTCACCACCGGGCGAAAACGCCATGGCCCTTGAGTATTAGCGTCAAACTCTATGGTCACTTCCCGACTTAAATCAATTTGTGAATTTTTAATCTGCTTAAGGTCAATATCTTTGGCAGTTAAAATATTCACTCCCGTCAATTCACAAATCTGCTTATACAGCGGGATCAAAGCATAGCCAAAACCAAACATCAGCACTGCAATCACAGCCAATTTCTTTAACATGACAAAATTGAGCTGCTTTTCCTTTGCATCACTCAATTCAGACATGTCCGCGGGCGATAAATTGCTTCACTATGACGCCGAAGAAGAACACCAGTACTACCGTTCCTAAGATCAAAGCAGTGCGTAAATTATTTGGCTTTTTTTCGTTTTTCATATTTCCAGACTCCGTAATTATTCAGTTCACCATCACATAGTTAAATAGCAAACTTAGCTCTCGTGTTGCCGTTATTCCCGAGCGTTTAATCGGGAATCCAGTGGCCTGAATAACTACTAGCGCTCCATTCTTTTATTTAATTTACGTGCGGCGGCGTTTCAAAAGTATGAAACGGCGCTGGACTTGGTATCGTCCACTCCAAACCTTCCGCACCTTCCCAAGGTTTATCCGCTGCTGGCTTACCACCTTTAATTGATGGTATCACCACGAACAAGATGAAGTACACCTGTGTCAAACCGAAACCAAATGCACCTATCGTAGCAAGTTGATTAAAATCCGTGAACTGCGCCGGATAATCTGCATAACGACGCGGCATACCGGCCAGGCCCAAGAAATGCATAGGGAAGAAAGTCACATTAAAGAAAATCAAGGATGCCCAAAAGTGCACTTTGCCCCGGAACTCGTTGTACATAAAACCAGTCCATTTTGGTCCCCAGTAGTAGTAACCAGCGAACAAGGCAAACAAAGAACCAGCCACCAACACATAGTGGAAATGCGCCACCACATAGTAAGTGTCTTGTAATTGAATATCAATTGGTGTCACGGCCAAAATCAAGCCGGTGAAACCACCCATGGTGAACACAAAAATAAAACCTACCGCGAACAACATTGGCGTTTCAAAAGTCATCGATCCCTGCCACATAGTAGCGATCCAGTTAAACACTTTCACCCCAGTTGGAATAGAAATTAACATGGTGGCATACATGAAAAACAGCTGCGCGGTCACTGGCATACCAGTGGTAAACATATGATGCGCCCACACGATGAAAGACAAAATCGCAATCGAAGAAGTGGCGTACACCATAGATGCGTAACCAAACAAAGGCTTACGTGCAAAGGCAGGAACGATTTGCGAAACGATACCAAAAGCAGGCAAAATCATGATGTAAACTTCTGGATGACCAAAGAACCAGAAAATATGTTGGTACATCACAGGATCGCCACCACCAGCGGCGTTAAAGAAGCTAGTACCAAAATGACGATCCGTCAAAGTCATGGTAATCGCGCCGGCCAATACTGGCATTACGGCGATCAAGAGGTAAGCAGTAATCAACCAAGTCCAGCAAAACATTGGCATCTTCATCAAGGTCATCCCTGGTGCGCGCATGTTCAAAATGGTGGTGATGATATTGATTGAACCCATGATGGAAGAAGCACCCATGATATGAACAGCGAAAATCGCCATATCCATACCTGGCCCCATTTGGGTAGACAAAGGAGCATACAAAGTCCAACCCGCGGCAGTTGCTCCACCAGGCACCCAGAAGGACGTCATCAATAAAATCGCCGCCGGTGGCATGAGCCAGAATGAAAAGTTATTCATACGAGCAAAAGCCATATCGGAAGCACCGACTTGCAACGGGATCATCCAGTTAGCGAAGCCCACGAAGGCAGGCATAATCGCACCAAACACCATGATCAAACCGTGCATCGTGGTCAATTGATTGAAGAACTCAGGCTGCATCAATTGCAAACCCGGTTGGAATAATTCACTACGAATCAACAAAGCCATGAGGCCACCCACCATCAACATGGTGAAAGCAAACCACAGGTAGAGATTGCCGATATCTTTATGATTGGTGGCGTATAGATACCTACGCCATCCATGCGGGTGATCGTGATGGTGATCGTCGTGCGCGTGCGCTGAATCGTGTGCGACTGTTGTACTCATTTTTATCTCCTGTTCAATTACTTACGCGCAGCCAAAATTTCGGCTGGCTGGACGATATTTTCTGCGGACTTATTCGACCAGCTATTGCGGGTATAAGTAATCGCGGCGGCGATTTCAGTATCAGACAAAATGCCTTTCCATGGGCTCATTGCGGTGCCCGCCTTACCATTCATCACAATATTGATTTGTGCTGCTCTTGCACCAGCTACGATGGCAGAACCGTCGAGTGCAGGGAAAGCACCAGGTACGCCTTTACCATTAGCTTGATGACAGGACACACAATTAGTTGCATAAACTTTTTCGCCGCGCTGTTTCAACTCATCAACAGTCCAGACTTTATTGGGGTCATCGGCCAAGGCCGCCATTTCTTTTTTCTTGGCATCGACCCAAGTCGTGTAATCTGCTTCAGAGACCACATTCACCACGATAGGCATGAAGGCATGCTCTTTACCGCACAGCTCTACGCATTGACCACGATAGGTACCGATTTTTTCGGCTTTAAACCAAGTGTCACGTACAAAGCCAGGGATGGCGTCTTGTTTCACGCCAAAAGCCGGAATCGTCCAGGCATGAATAACGTCATTAGCGGTGGTGATGATGCGTACTTTTTTATTCACTGGAACGACGACTTCGTTATCAACTTCCAATAAATAGTTAATACCACGCGCTTCGGTTGGCGCTTCACCCGGCGCACCGACTTGACTGCGAGGTGTTTTCAGCGTGGAGAGAAAAGCAATCCCTTCGCCCTCACCTTTCAAATAATCGTAACCCCATTTCCACTGCATCCCAGTGGCTTTGATGGTAATGTCAGCGTTGGAGGTATCCTTCATGGAGACCACCGTTTTGGTTGCTGGCAAAGCCATACCGATAACGATGAAAAACGGCACTATGGTCCAGAGGATTTCTACCGTAGTTGACTCATGAAAAGTAGCCGCTTTATGACCAACGGACTTTCTATGTTTAAAAATTGAGTAGAACATCACGCCGAACACCGCGTCGGCCAATCGCCTGTACCGGAGTCCGCCGGATGGCCTCACGATCGAGCTGACTGGCAGCCCCAATGTGACCAATCAGTTCACCGTCGCCCAGGCGACCTACAAGGTCGAAGA
>JAIELM010000538.1 GCA_019752975.1 Undibacterium sp.
TTTCAGAAACGTCGTAAGCTGTTTAAATATGTCGGTGGTCTGAAAGATTTTCCCAACAATATTAAGAAGCAGTTGGGCAAAAAAAGCCGTCTTCAAATCGTTGCGACCCTGACTGAATTTTACCGTGAGGAAGCGCAGTTTTACGATGGCATTGCGGATCTATTAAAACAACTCATCGCCACCAAAGAGATTCGCGTTGGACTAGTCACACGCAACGTCAGCAACGAACCGGCTGTCACCATGAGTAGACTATTTGCTCGACACGACATTGATATAGCGGAGCTAGATTTTTTTGCTCATGTACCGATCCGCGCCAGTAAAGCCGATTATTTTAAAGCCGCCCGCAAACAGTTCGCCATTAACCCGGCTCGTAGTTATGCATGCGGTGACGAACACAAAGACTTTTCCTCAGCCATTGCCGCTGGCATGCATCCTTTCGTGGTCTCCTATGGCTTTGAAGACTATCAGCGATTATCACAAAAATATGCCGTACCAGAAGAAGTGATTTCGCGTTCCCCATTAGAACTTTGCGGCCGGATAAGGCATGCCTTGGATTTGCCTACTTAGGATAGGCTTTACTGCATCGATTTATCGGTAGCTCGACATAAGCCTAAAATCAACCCAACGTCTACCTTGTAGATAGTTGGGTTCTTTAAACCATCTTAATTATGATAAGCCGACTCGCCATGACTAGTAATATCCAGACCCTCGCGCTCTTCCTCTTCTGGTACTCTCAGGCCGATCACCATATCGACTAATTTGTAAGCTATCAATGACACTACAGCCGACCAAATAATCGTGATCCCTACCGCCTTGGCTTGGATGGTCAATTGCGTCAAAATTGAATAGGGATCGGTCGACATTTTGTTCGTCACATAATCAAAAATCCCTTGTCCTCCCAACGCTGGCGAAGCAAATACACCGGTCATCAGGGCACCTAAAATACCACCCACACCATGGACACCAAAGACATCTAAAGTATCATCAGCTCCTAACAAGCGTTTGAGTCCATTGACTCCCCACAGGCAAACCACGCCAGCCATCAAACCTATGCACAAGCCGCCCATAGGGCCTACATAGCCACATGCGGGAGTAATTGCCACTAAGCCTGCTACCGCACCCGAAGCCGCGCCTAGCATGGATGGAGTCCCTTTACTCATCCACTCGCCGCCCACCCACGCTACCGTCGCAGCAGCCGTCGCCAACAAGGTGTTGATAAAGGCTAGGGCCGCGATGTCATTGGCTTCATAAGCCGAGCCCGCATTGAAACCAAACCAGCCTACCCACAATAATGAAGCTCCTATCATCGTCATCGTTAGCGAGTGCGGAGCCATCGCTTCTCTACCGTAGCCTATCCGTTTTCCTATCATGAACGCACCCACCAAACCGGCCACAGCGGCGTTAATATGCACCACAGTTCCACCAGCAAAATCGAGTGCGCCCATTTGCCATAAATAGCCCGCTTTTGCAGTTTCAACTAACAAACTGGCAGCATCTTTAATCGCATCTGGCCCAGTCCAAAACCAGACCATATGGGCGATCGGTAAATAGCTAAACGTGAACCACAGTACGACAAAAGCGAGTACCGCTTTAAACTTTGCGCGCTCAGCGAAGGCACCAATAATCAGACCACAAGTAATCGCTGCAAAAGTCGCTTGAAATGCAGCAAACACAAATTCTGGAATCATCACTCCTTTGCTAAAGGTAGCCGCGGTACTAAAACTGGCATGCACAGGATCCCAAATGCCGCGTAAAAAAAGACGATCAAATCCACCTAAAATTGAACCACCTTCCGTGAATGCCAAGGAGTAGCCATACATGCACCACAAGACAATGATGAGCGCAAAAATCATGAACACTTGCAGCAATACCGAAAGCATATTTTTTGCTCTCACTAAGCCACCGTAAAATAGTGCCAGCCCAGGTATCGCCATCATGCAAACCAACATGGTAGCGACCATCATCCAGGCAGTGTCCGCTTTATTCACCACGCTAACGGGCGCGCTGACAGCCGCTTGAGCCAACGCCAGGCCACTATAACTACAAAGTGCGATGCTTGTTACGAACAGCAAAATAAGATATTTTTTCATGATAAGCCCTACAAAATTTTAGACAAAAAGAGTCCCTTCCAAGATCAAGGTCTTGGAGATCTTATTTCAAGATCTAAGGAGGAAATTGGTTTCTAAATCGCGGCGTCGCCAGTCTCGCCTGTACGTATGCGTATCACTTGTTCTAAAGATTGAACAAAAATTTTGCCGTCGCCAATCTTGCCGGTGCGAGCCGCGGCTTCTATGGCTTCTACTGCACGTTCCACTAAGCCATCTTCGACCGCGGCTTCTATCTTCGTTTTCGGCAAAAAATCTACCACATATTCAGCACCACGATAGAGCTCGGTATGCCCTTTTTGCCGACCGAAACCTTTTACCTCCGTCACCGTAATACCCGCAACGCCAAGGTCGGATAAGGCTTCGCGGACTTCATCTAATTTAAATGGCTTTATGACGGCGGTAATCAGTTTCATGATAAATTTCTCTAAAAGGTTTTAACAGCCGACACAACTAAGCTTCGTTTGCCGGTAAATTTTCCACTTGGGGTAACATACAATTTCTCATTGGCGTTGGTACCAATCATGGCTAAGCTAAAGTTCACGCCCACCCATTCTTTAGTCACGCCAATTTTCCAATCTTTGTAGGAATAGGTGCCATTGTTCTTCACGGTTTGGCTACCAAAATGCAAATTAAGCGTATAGCCTTGGTTCATTTCCACATTGGCACCGAGATCAAAATACCCACTAGACTTACTGTCGATAAATCCAAACAAGTTAGTCACCGAATGAGAGTATTTTATGTAGCCAGGTCCAAAGCCGATTTGCCCATACAATTCCGTGGTGTTGGCATTGGCAAAGCCAACCACTTTGGCCAAGCCATTAGCGGGATAAACATAGGCCAAAACCCCTAGGTCATAGCTCACATCTTTGGTGATTTCACCGCGTTTCCCCGCGTATAAATCCACCTCAAGATCGCCACCGCCACCAGCATCTTTGGTCCACTTGATGGTAGACATCCAAGTACCGGCGTAAAAACCATGGACATTGTCGGTGTAATCCAATCCACCTTGCAAAGCGGGCTGCAAACGCGACTGGGAAATGCCACGATAGCGATAATCGCTGATTACCCCTAAATTAAAACTAACTTCATTGTCCGGTTTAGCTTCGGGTGCTTTAGCATCTTGAGCATAGGCCACGTGGCTAAAACTGACGCCAACGATGGAAGTCACTAAAGTCGCACAGAAAAGAAAATTTTTCATGTCAAGTCCTTTAAAAATAGACGGGTCAATACAAGGAAAAGTCCAACCGTTGATATTGTCTGTCCTTTCATTGTCATCTAGCAGAAGTCGTGCCAGCTATTTGAAAGGGACAAAAATCACCACATGCAAGGAAAAAAAAGGCTACGTGAGAATAAAAATTTGGCCATGTTTTGCGCTACTCAGAGACGAAATATAGCTAGTCTACGAAGACAACCGTGTTTCAAGACGATCACAAAGAAAAACAAATTCCGACGATGTTCATGAAAAGTGTTAAATTACTACTTTGGCGAAGTTTTAGTGCATTTCCCAAAGCCACTGCACAACAATGGCGCAAAGAGTGAATCAAGTAAGAGCAAGCGGAAGTGCACCGCACCATTATTGCACCATATAGGTAATAGCCAAGCATTAGTCATTTTCTGGGTATTCTCTGCGCTGCCAAAAAGCAACGAATTCATTTTATTATTGAAAGCATCTTATGGAAAAAACGACTTTTTTTGACGATATTCAAACAAAACTACATCAAGTCTTAGAAAACTCTCCGGCCAAAGACATAGAAAAAAATGTCAAAGCCATGATGAGCCAAGGGTTTGCCAAGCTCGATTTAGTCACCCGTGAAGAGTTTGATATCCAAGCCCAAGTGTTGGCCAAAACTCGCGCCAAGCTAGAAGCTCTAGAAACCCGCGTTCAGGCCTTAGAACAGCGCTTGCTTGATCAAAACTAGGCCATCCTCCTTATGGCATTAGCGGTACTCAAAAGTCGCGCCTTAAACGGTATGGACGCACCCGAGGTCACTGTCGAGGTGCATTTGGCCAATGGTTTGCCAGGTTTTACTATCGTTGGCCTTCCAGAGACCGAAGTCAAAGAGTCCAAAGATAGAGTCAGAGCCGCCCTACAAAACGCCCGCTTTGACTTTCCTGCGCAAAGAATCACCGTAAATTTAGCGCCGGCAGAACTACCTAAAGAATCCGGTCGATTTGATCTCCCCATCGCTTTAGGTATCCTAGCGGCCTCGGGACAGATTCCTAGTGATGCATTAGATAAATATGAGTTTGCCGGAGAATTATCCTTATCAGGTGAATTACGCCCGGTACGTGGTGCTTTAGCGATGACCTTCGCGATCTGCAAAAATTTGCAAGGAAAAAACGGTACTCCTCGTGCTTTTATCCTGCCCAGCGCCAACGCAAACGAAGCCTCCCTCGTCAGCGAAGCACAAATCTATCCAGCTGATTCACTCTTGCAGGTATGCGCCCACTTCGCAGCAACAGATCAAGAATCCAAAATCTCACCACATCGTCGAATCAGCGTCAATGCTCAACCGAGCTATGCCGACTTCGACGAAGTCAAGGGACAATCCCAGGCTAAACGTGCTTTTGAAGTGGCTGCTGCGGGTCTGCATAGCGCTCTCCTGATTGGTCCACCTGGGACTGGAAAATCCATGTTAGCCAATCGCTTTCCTGGCATTCTACCGAGGATGACCGACCAAGAAGCCTTGGAGTCAGCCGCGGTACTTTCCCTCACCAGCGGATTTTCTATCGACAAATGGAAACAAAGACCTTTTAGGTCACCTCACCACACCGCTTCTGCAGTGGCCTTGGTTGGAGGTGGTGGAACGCCACGACCTGGGGAAATCTCTTTAGCGCACCACGGTGTATTATTTTTAGATGAGCTACCTGAGTTTGATCGGCGGGTTTTGGAAGTGTTACGCGAACCTTTAGAATCAGGACACATCAGTATTTCACGAGCGGCCAAACAAGCCCAATTTCCAGCACGTTTCCAGTTAATTGCGGCCATGAATCCCTGTCCCTGCGGTTATTACGGACATCATAATGGTAAATGTCGATGCACACCTGATGCGATAAATCGCTATCAGGGTAAAATTTCTGGCCCATTGTTGGACAGAATCGATATGCAAATTCAAGTCCACGCTTTGCCACACGCCGATCTGCTCAAACAAAGCCAAAGCGAATCATCTCAGCATATTCAAGCACGGGTGGAGCAGGCGTTCGAACGTCAATTGCTACGCCAAAACAAAACCAACAATCTACTATCTGGCAAAGAAATTGAGCAATTTTGCCCTTTAGAGTCGGTCACCGAGCAATTATTGCAAAATGCCATGAGCAAATTTAATTGGTCCGCTCGCGCTTATCATCGCGTTTTAAAAGTAGCTAGAACCATCGCCGACTTGGCAAACTCCCCACAAATCAAACAAGCTCATGTGGCAGAAGCGATACAGTATCGACGCGCGCTTAACGAAACTTGATACCGCACAACAGCGGTTTCGCTATTTTCACCGCTTTGGCTTACACTATTACCTAACAGTAAGTCCCCCAAAATGCTTACTGCTCTCCTATCGATGTTCTCACCATTAGTCGAGGTACTAGATGAGTATCAAGCGCAGAATTTGGGCTCTGCCCATCATAGCGACCGTCATTTTCGGCGCTGGGATCGCCGCCAGTGTGTTTTTTTCCACCACCGCCATCAAATCGATCAAGACCACAGAGAGCATCGATTATCCCGTTTTGGATTACTCAAAAAATATACAGTCCGATGTTCAGGGTATCGTCGACGCGCTAAAACAAGCAGTAGGTGAGGGTGATAAAAAAGCCATGGACGCGGTCGCAGAACGCGCCAAGAAAGTACGCGAGAGATTCAAAGCTTTAGCGAAATTACAGGGGCAAGATGGCTTAGCTGGACGTCTAGAAAAAGAATTTGACGCCTACTATACGCCAGCAAACTCAGTGGCCAAAATTATGATGAACGTGGAACAAGGCGATCCAACTGCAGCGATAGGGCAAATGCAGTCGTCCTTAAAAACACTAGAGACTGATCTTGCCAAAACGGTGGAATCGGCGCAGGCACAATTTACCTCTGGCGTAGACAATAGTGGAGATAACGTGCGTCGGGTACTAACCACAGTAATCCTTTCAGGACTGATCGTTATCATGGTGCTAGGTGCGGTGTCCTACTTCATTATTCGCACTGTTTGGCAGCAGTTAGGAGGAGAACCTGAGTACGCGCAAGAGATCGCATCAGCGGTCGCTTCTGGAGATCTCAGTATGCAAATTGAAGTTGAGAGTGGTGACGATACCAGTCTTTTAGCGGCACTCTCCGAGATGCAGGATAGACTTAAAAATATGGTGACAGAAATCAAAACGTCTGCCGAAACCATTAAAGTCGCCAGCGCCGAAATCGCTTCTGGAAATGTCGATCTTTCCTCTAGAACCGAGTCGCAAGCAAGCAGTTTAGAGGAGACTTCTAGCTCTATGGTCAGCATGACCGATACCGTCAAACAAAACGCTGACAATGCCCGACAAGCCAACAAAATGGTGGAGACCGCATCCACTGTTGCCGTTAAAGGAGGCGAAGTTGTTAATCAAGTGGTCGCCACCATGGAGGACATCAACCAATCGTCGAAAAAAATCGTCGACATCATTAGCGTAATTGATGGAATCGCCTTTCAAACCAATATTTTGGCTTTAAATGCCGCAGTCGAAGCGGCCCGAGCAGGTGAACAGGGACGTGGCTTTGCCGTAGTTGCTTCCGAAGTGCGTAGTCTCGCACAAAGAAGTGCTGCCGCGGCCAAGGAGATTAAGTCCTTAATCGGTGATTCTGTGGATAAGGTTAAAACTGGTTCAGTGTTGGTCGATCAAGCGGGTCAAACCATGGGAGAAATTGTCGCCTCAGTGAGACGTGTGAGTGACATCATGGCAGAAATCACCGCCGCAAGCCAAGAGCAAAGTAGTGGGATACAAGAAATCGGTGCATCGATTAATCAAATGGATGAGATGACCCAACAAAATGCAGCATTGGTGGAAGAAGCAGCAGCGGCAGCGGAATCTTTAGAAGAACAGGCAGGCATCCTAAGCACAGCACTAGAAGTGTTTAAGCTCAGCCCTCTGAGTATGAAGCCGACTACCCGTGCACCTATGAACCCCGGCTCCAGCCCGATGACATCAACAAAAACAGCAACCACTAGGATAGCCGCAAAGCCAAACAAACCAAAACCCATCGCCAAACCAGCCAAGCAAGCTCCAGCTTATTCCTCGGACGAGACCGATCACGTGCTAGAGGTCGAAACTCGGGGCACTACTACATCGACGAATAATCGACAAAGTGGTGTAAAGCCAGGTGCTTTTAAAAAAACCAGCGATCCGATTGATAGTGATTGGGAAGAGTTTTAATACCCGTTTATTTCAAGCTCAACTCAAAAATGACTCTGCTAAATTGACCCAGTAACTCGCCCCAAGCGGTAACAGTGCGTCGTTGAAATCGTAACTAGGATTATGTAAGTTGCATGGTCCTAGTCCATGTCCTAGACTACGATGGTCACCATCGCCATTCCCAATAAAGACATAGCAACCGGGCTTAGCCTGTAGCATGAAGGCAAAGTCCTCTGCTCCCATGGAGGCTTCCACCTTAGTATTGACCTGCGCCTCACCCACCATCTTTTGTAATACCTCAGTAGCTAACTGGGTTTCTTTTTCGTGATTGATGAGGGCGGGATAGTTACGTGTGAACCTAAAATCGACGCTAGCACCGTAAGCCTCGGCAGTATGGCGAGCCATACTTTGCATGCGTTTTTCAATTTCATCTAAAACCGCACCATCAAAAGTGCGTACCGTACCCACCATGATCGCTTCATCGGCAATCACATTGGTTGCGCTACCAGCATGAATTTGCGTGATCGACAAAACTGCCGAAGCAAGAGGATTAATTTGACGACTAACGATGGTCTGCCATGCTTGCGCTATATGTACCGCCACCATAATTGGATCTATCCCCATTTGTGGCTGCGCCGCATGCGCTCCCTTGCCGCTAATTTTAAGCGCAAATTCATTGGCAGAGGCCATCATTGCACCACTTTTTAGGGCGAAGTGACCTACAGGAATACCCGGCCAATTGTGCATACCAAACACCGCATCCACGGGACATTTCTCAAACAGGCCCTGCGATATCATCACTTCGGCGCCACCACCACCCTCTTCGGCTGGTTGAAAAATAAGATACACCGTACCATCGAAATGACCAAATTTTTGCAAATAATGAGCCGCGCTCAATAACATGGCGGTATGCCCGTCATGACCGCAGCTATGCATCTTTCCTGGATGCTGTGAAGTATGTGCAAATTCATTGACCTCTTGCATTGGTAAGGCGTCCATGTCAGCACGCAAACCAATTGCCCGGTGACTTTGACCACGTCGGATCACACCAACGACTCCTGTTCCTGCTAGGCCTTGGAGTATAGTGATACCCCATTCTTGCAATTTTTCCGCGACCAAGGCCGAAGTACGAAACTCCTCGAAACTTAATTCGGGATGAGCATGAATGTCCCGCCGAATAACCTGCATTTCAGCTTGGGATTCTTCTATTGAAGTGTGAATGATAGGGGCGGGGTTCACATGGTTCCTAAATAAAATAAGTACCCCATTTTACCTGTAGGAATCGCCATAAGAAATCAAATTTAAAGAATGAATTCACCTATTTCATTCTGCAGTATTTTTGAGGTGTTTTTGAGGCGTTTTTGAGGTATACGCATTTGATATATCTGGTATACAAAAATGTGGCAAGACAAATTTTCTTCGTTGCGATAAAGTAGCACCTGTCTCCTCCAACACCTCCTAAGGTTTGGACTTAACCCGCAGCCAAAAGCTTGCGGGTTTTTTTTGCTCTACGCAAAGTTCTTCGCTAGAATTTGAGATGGCGAACATGGAGTGCTTTAGGATCAATGTAAAGAGACCGACTGTCCCATAAAGGTATCGAATTTCCCTAAAAAATCATCGATTTCTTCTATGCTGGGTTCCTGTGCAATTAGTTCTTGAACATCTTGCCGAAAACTCTCGGCTGAAATTCCTCCGATAAAGCACTCACGACACACTGCCTTATCGGTAATTTCGTAAGCGCCAAAACGTAAATGTTCATTGTTTAATTCCACACCGTACTCGACCACACTATATTGATCACTATTATAGATAATGTTCATTTTCACTCCTCGGTTACCGGAATTATTTCCTTTAGGAACATTACGGCAAAGCAAGGGATAACTTTATAGGGTGGTACAAAATCACCCTAGGAATAGTGCATAAAAATTACTAAAATACCGTTACATCCTCTAGATTTAACAATGCGCCATAATCATGAGCTGCGATCATCGTTCGCAAACCCTCTAAATGGCTAGCGTCCTGTATCGCGATAAATAAAATATCTGGCTTTAGACGTAATAGCCGCGTGAGCGTCACGCGCATAACCAAATTGCCTATGCAACATAAGCAACCTGGCGCTGTACGCACAATGGTAAGTTTTTTTGTATTACTCAGTGACAATGAAGCAGTTGGTAAGCCTTCCATGATTACCGCGCAAACCAAGTTTTCACCCAGTAACGCTAAGCGACTGGCGATATGATCTTCGCGCTCATGATATTTCCCTCCTGCGAGCAAAAAAAGTCGACTCTGCTTATTCTCCGCGTTTTCCATACTTAATGGATTCAACACCCAATTGTTTGAGTTTACGATAAAGATGGGTGCGTTCTAATCCTGTTTTTTCGGCAACTCTTGTCATGCTACCACCCTCTCGGTACAGGTGGTATTCGAAATAAATACGCTCAAATGCATCACGTGCCTCACGTAATGGGAGATCAAATGAGAGGTTAGCCATCGATGCTTGATGATGGGGTACCATATGGCTACCCATAGAAAAATCTCTACTCTCGTAATTCCCGGTAGCACCATGAAAGCCATTGCTGCTACTGCTACCTGTGTGTGCCACCGAAGTATGATGGGCTACTTGCTCTACTGCACCCACCCTATGCAATGTCGCCACTGGCCGAACTGGTTCTAAATTTCGACTCAGACCTTGCTGTACTGCTTTGAGAAGTTTTTGCAGAGCAATGGGTTTTTCGAGAAAATTGAGCGCGCCTATGCGGGTCGCTTCAACTGCAGTATCAATAGTGGCGTGTCCAGACATCATGATTACTGGCATATTGAGTAGTCCGTCTCTTTGCCACTCTTTAAGCAAAGTAACCCCATCAGTATCTGGCATCCAAATATCTAAAAGTACCAAATCTGGACGAGCTTGACTCCGCGCCTCACGTGCTTGTTGTGCATTTTCTGCCAATAGAACGACGTGTCCCTCATCGCCTAAAATTTCCGAGAGCAGTTCTCGGATTCCCATTTCATCGTCAACGACTAATATGTTCGCCATAGTTTTTATCCCAAAACATATAAACTTATAAATCTATCACGCCGTTCTTCTCTCAATGTTAACTGGAAGCTATCGGCACACAAAGCACCATGATTAATACCAGACCAAGATAACACCGACTGCAACGGTATTTCTCAACCTATAACAATGTAGTATTTAATTCAGGTGCCAACTTTAACAGCAAAATCGATACTTTGGCACCGTTTATATCACTACGGTTTTGAATATCAATTTTCCCTCCATGCTCATCCACAATTTTTTTCACCATTGCCAAACCTAAACCGGTGCCACGTGGCTTAGAAGTGGCATATGGCTCAAAGGCACGCGCCAAAATCTTAGATGAAAATCCTGGCCCATTATCAATTACCATCAGCCGTATTGCTTTGCGTTCGGATTGATCTGCACCGATATAATGTACGATTTCGGTAATGAGATCGATACGCGGATGTTGCCCTGCTTGCTTATTTTCTGTTACTGCATCTTGGGAATTCTGCAGTAAATTATGTATTACTTGGCGTAACTGAGTTGCGTCACCCATAATTTCCGGTAAGTCCGGTGCTGTTTGCAAATGAATAATATCCCTACCATCGTCGGATAAATACAAGTGCAAGACATCATCAATTAACGCGCCTAAATTAACTCTGGACAAAACTGCGTTAGGTATTTTGGCATAATCGCGAAAATCATCCACCATTCGTTTCATAGAACTAACTTGATTTACTATCGTACTGGTACTTTTATCGAGAATCAAGGTGTCCGCTTCACTTAATTTTCCTGCCAACTTCATTTGCAAGCGTTCTGCCGATAACTGTATAGGAGTTAACGGGTTTTTAATTTCATGCGCCAGACGCTTGGCAACTTCACCCCAAGCAATGGATCTTTGAGCAGAAATAATATTGGTAATATCGTCGAACACTAACACATAACCAATACCAGTACCAACTGGTAAATGCGAACCACGGGCTAATAATGTGAGCGCAGTTTCTTCTTTTGTGGGTGCTTGCAAAAAAGCGGAATTAGGAAAACTATTCGGATTACTATCTGGTGTAAATTCAATTTGCTGCTGCCAATGTTCACGAACTTCACCACCGGCCGCTTGTGCATGTTGCTCGGAAAATGCTTTAGCAATGACTTCAGCGAAAACCTCCATGCCATCAATCTCCGACAATGGCTGCCCTATCGCTTGATCTAAATTGCGGCTAAGAATTCGTTCCACCGAATGATTACAACTGACTAAACAAGCTTGCTGATCTAAGACCATAACACCTGCCGACATATTGGCTAATACTGACTCCAAATACGCTTTGGCGTTTTCTAATTCACTGCGATTCTTATCTACTGCTGAACGGGCTTCGAACAATTGACGCGTCATCGAATTAAAGGATTGTGTCAAACTACCTAATTCATCGGCAGTGGTAGTAATTGGTCGAGGCGATAGATTTCCTTCAGCAACTGCCTTAGTACCTTCAGCTAGCAAGAGTAAAGGTCTCGCCAATTGGCTAGAGATAAAAAAGGCGGCGGTAATCGCGCCAAAAATAGCAAACAATAGTAACAGGGTTAAAGTGACCAAATACATTGTTTTTAGTCCTGCTTTTGCATTAGAGCGCTCTCGATATCTTTCCGCCGCTTCGGTGAATTGATTTGCCTGCCTTTCTAAGTCAGTCGGGACTGCTTGTATCAGCTGTAAATAATGGGTTTCATTTTGAAAACGTGTACTTAATCCTGAATTGGCTAAAGGAATAATCACCCTTAGGAAGCCGCGAGATTCAGCCTCATTGATATTATGTGACTCAGTAAAAAGCTTTTGCGTTACATCCTCGCCTGTATGATCATGATGGCTAGAGTAGCGTGCAAATTTGCCCTTTAATTTAACCACCTGTAGCATACCAAGAGAGGGTAATTCCGGTATCAAATTAGCGGCTAAGGAATTGGCGCTGGCCACGGCGCGCCCACGTTGATTGACTATTGTGACTTCTCTTATCTGCATTTGTTCACGCAAACGTGATAGTCTAATCGGAAGACTAGAAGCGAGGGTAAGCTCGGAATTATCAGTCAATTGTGATGCGATAATACGCGCCTTGTCTTCGACACTCTGTAAGGTGGAATCTAAGGCGGTTTGCCCTAAATTGACACCAGAGCCTAGGAAAGGATCAAGCTCCACACCAAACCACGAGTCAATTGAACTAGTGACAAATTGAACCGATACAAAATAAATTAAAGTACCAGGCACAATACCCGCCAGAGCAAATAAAATCACTAAACGTGTCATGATGCGAGAGCCGAATTCACCGCGTCTAAAGCGTCTAATGAGTTGCCAAAGTAGTGTTACCACCATCGCCAATAGTATGACAGCAACAATAATATTGACGATCAATAGATAAATGAAATGATCATTCCTGAGTTGAAATCGACTTGAATTATCTGCCGAAGTCATCAAGAAAAAAAGAAATACCCCCATCAGGGCACCACCTATGACTAATCCATAACGCAAAAACCGGGTTACTCTAGTTACTCTAA
>JAIELM010000446.1 GCA_019752975.1 Undibacterium sp.
GATGATGTGTCATTGGAACTCCACCCTACCAGCGGGAAATATTTTGGAGGTCAAGTACGAGGATATGGTTTTTGATTTTGAGAATCAAGCACGCCGATTGATCGAATTTATTGGATTACCATGGAATAAAGAGTGCCTCGATTTCCACACAAATTCCCGCGCTGTGCTTACTGCAAGTGCATCACAAGTGCGCAAGCCTGTCTACCAAAGTTCAATACAACGATGGCGAAAATATGAAGGTTTTTTACAGCCACTGTATGCAGAATTGTCGCCTTTGATTGAGGCCTATGAAGCCGAGCTGGAACAGAGTAGAAATTAGGACTTACGCAAAACAGACGCAGGCGTTGTTGCGTTCGCCGCTTGCTAAACTAAGGTACAAATGTACTGCCCGCGGCTCCGCGCTCCCGATTCAGGCATTCGAGGGCAGGCTCTAGCCAGCGCAATTTTGCGTAACTCCTAAAATAATTGATGGGCTAAGAAATGAGGTGATCCCATATTGACGACTATCACTGCCGATAGACGCACAAACCGAAAAAAAACCTCGCCAATTGGCGAGGTTTTTCTCATTCATCGGTCTTAATTACTACACGATAAAATTAATACTTCAAACGCAAACCAGCATAGTATTGAGCGCCGTTAGCATAGAAAGAACGTGGCTGATCCGGGTTGAAGATATAGTTCTTCAAAATCGGATTATTCATGTTCTGACCAGAAAACGTCAAAGTAATATTGTCGGTCACGTTGTAGTTGAGTGATACTGACAAAGAACCCACTGCATCTTGATACAAAGGCGCAGAACGATCATAAGCGATCAGATAGCTTGAACGCCATGCCCAACCCACGCGCGCATTAAATTTATCGTTCTCAAAATACGTACCAAAGTTGAAGGTCGTTTTGGAAGTACCGATAATATCGCAAGGATTTGAAGTGGTAACAGATTGCCACTCAGCACAGGTTCCCGATTTTTGACTGCCGTCAGCTAAGGTGACGTTAGTTTCTACGCCAAATCCAGCTCCGAGTGGAACCTGCGCAGCAAACTCAAGACCTTTAACGAAGGCATTCACGTTTTTCGGCGCGGTCACATTGTAGTCAGAGAAAACAGGTGAGCCTAAACGTTCCGAGATTTGCGCATTATACAAATTGCGCTTATCGTTGGTGTAGCCTACATAGTTTTTCATGTCCATAATGAACGCGCCTACAGACAATAATGCGCGCGGTGCATAATACCATTGCACGGTTGCGTCAAGATTGTTGGACACGATAGGTTTCAAATTCCAATTCCCAGCGCTGCCGAGCAAAGTATTATCATCCAGATTTGCTGTTCCAGCCAAAGCGCCGAAATCAGGACGGGTCATCGTGCGTGAAGCAGACAGACGAGCAACCACATCCTTGGAAACGTCAAATCGTAAGTTCATCGATGGCAACGCAGCGAAGCTATTGTTGTCGTTCGATTCGGCATGAGCATATGCACTTGGGAAGAAGAAGTTACTACCACCCGCTGTTGAAATATAACCTAGGGCAGCTGCTTCAGCAATGGTGTAAGCGGTAAATGTTCCTGGCTTAGTCGCTGGATGTATGCTGTAGTTTTGGATATGATCTTTAGTCTCGACTAAACGCAATCCAATGTTACCGCTCCAGAACTCGCCGCCTTCTAGGTCAGCATTGATATAGGCCGCATTGGTTTTTTCCTGAAGCTTGAACATCAGGCTATGGTTAGTGCGGAACGCTGGGTCACGCCACGCATACTTCTGCGCCCAAGCATCGATGACCGCTGGATCCAATTGCCATACGTTTTTAGGGAAATTACCACCGCCCAAATCACTACCGAAATCAGATGGGTAAGTCTGTCCGTTCCAAGCTGGATTAATCGATGCGTCACCCGTTGGCGTAGCTACCGTATCCCAGTATGGCTTGTTAGTCGCTGGATTAATTGGACCAGTACCGCGATATGGACGTTGACTGACGACATTGTTATAGCGGTCATGCTTAGTCGTACGGAAACCAAATTTAAGATCTGTCACCATACCTTGATTCAAAGCAAATACGGCATCCAATTGCGCATATTTTTCTTTATCACGCGTGTAGGCCGGTGCAGAACCGAAAATCCAGTTCAATGCGGTACCAGTAAATACGTTTGTTCCGCCAGTAGAGATGCCCTTCATAATCACATCGGCAGGGGAGTTCGTACCATTCAATTTGTAGCTGATGCTACCACCAGTAGCGCCAGTGCGTATATCGCCTTCGTACACGCCTTCTGCGGTAGTATCACCCTTACCATTGGTCACACCTGCCTTAGCACTTAATACCAAGCTATCCGTCACCCGTAGCTTAGCTGCCAAATCAAGGAAATCAGATGATGAGGAAGATCCTGGACGGGAAATGTCATCCACGATACCAATCCGTGTTGCACCTGGGAAGGTCCATGTGGCTGAAGTCAATGTACCGTTTTTGATGGTATATCCAGGATCAGGGGCATTGCCGTTACGACCCGCAACAGTATTCCAACTACTACCTAAAACACCACCAGCTCCACCAGCGCCAAGATCGCTCATGTAGTTACGATTGTAGTTACCGGCTTCCATTTTTGAACTGAAATAAGTCGCTTCGACTTGGAAGTCTTTGCTAGGCTTGAATTGAACATCCAGCACGCCACCTTCACGCTTACGTACTTGTTCAAACAGACTAGAACCGATCAGACGAGGCACATATACGCCAGCCAGATCAGGATGAGGGGCGGTGTTGATGGTTGGTACATCATAGGGATTGCCAGAGCGGCCGTTAGCCCAACCGCCATCAGCTGCGTTAATTGCGGCAACCGCAGCAGCACCCAAGACGGCTGCAGAATCCTTAGGAATCTGCATATAACCTAGCATTTCCTGACCATCACGGCGCAAATGACGCTTCTCTGAGAAAGCCTGAATCGACATACCAAATGTATTCGCTTCATTTTTCCAATTCAATGATGCACTTAACTGAGGGTCATATTTTTTTGGCAAAGTGGCGTAAACACTTTGAATCGACGCATCTGCAGTAAATTGTTTTTTCGCATCTAGTGGATGACGTGTCAAGATATCGACCGTTCCAGAGACGCCACCTTCAACCATATCCGCTGTTGGTGTTTTCTTGACCTGAACTTGACCAACGATTTCTGATGGCAACAATGAGAAGCTGACACTACGTCCAACAGCACCGCCAACTTGATCCAAAATAAACCAATCACCAGATGAAATCGAATGACCATTAATTAAGGTGTTGGTCAAACTAGGTGAAGTACCGCGCAAACTAACGCGATCGTTTTCATCAAAGCCACCGGAACCTGCTGCTGAAGAACCAATATTGACGCCTGGCAATCTTTGTAAAGAATCCGCGACGTTCTTATCCGGCATTTTGCCTACATCTTCGGAAGTGATCACTTCCATATTGGTTCCTGCCATACGCTTCACCGCCAATGAAGCAGCTAAGGATGCGCGAATACCAGTCACTACAACCTGTTGTGGCTCATCTTTTTTCACTTCCTGCGCATGTGCTGACATAGTCGCACTTACCATCAACAACGCAACAGCCGAGGCTATCGGTGTCATACTCAGTTTAAAATTACTTTTCATTTATTCCCCCAAAACTTCCATAAAAAACGTGTGTTGCTTAGCCAATTGCCATCAATTAGACAAACAATCCGCTTCGCGCGATTTACCACTTTTTAGAAAAAAAACGAATTCGCCTGAGCTGCGCACTAAAAACAAAACTAATGCGACTTATCAATCCTAGAGACAAAACTAAGCTCAAGCAAAATTCCGAACACTAAACGCAATTGATGCGACTTCGGAAACTCCCCCCACAGGAACATTTACTTCACCGCATCTCAACTGACGAGAACACATGCAAGCCAAACATAAAAATTTTCGAAGTGTACCTACTTTAAGTTCGCGTACGGGGCGTGTCAAGCGGTATCTATGTGGTATTAAATCTTTTTAATTGGTATTATAGACTTCAGGCAATTGGTATTAATGGTGTTACGGCACCAATTTAGGTAAACCCTTGTTTACGCGCAAGTAAAGTTCACTCTAGGTGTTGTTTTTTTGTTGATGGTATGTTGACTCAATCCAACAGAAAAAATAGTGGGATTGATATTTCCTACAGAAGTCGTGACGATACCACATGTAAAAATGTGGTCTTGAAGATAAGAAATGAAAAAATATTAATTTTATTGAATGGTGTTAATGCTTTTTGATTTAAAAACATCCGACGGGCAAAAATTAACCAATACAGGGAAGCGGCACCCTAGTCTAATGAATCGTATTAAAACCATACGAACCACCGAGGAAATACGTTGCCAGTTTAAAAGTACAAGCAATCCCCCGAAAGCTTGACGACACGGCGCCGCTCATCTGCCAGACTAAAATAAATTTATACGATAGTATGTATAAATTACGCTATGGCAATAATTAAACAAAAGATTAATATTATGTCTGCATTATCAGGGGTAGTCGAATTATCGCTCTGTAAACTCGGATGGTGTAATGTAGACTTAAACTTAAGCAATGCACATAAACGTCTTAAAGCAACGCAGTATTAAACCGTTGAATAATGCTAGAAAAATCCAAGCTACCGGCGCCGGCCTGACTATGCAAGGTATATAAATGACGGGTTAACTCGCCAAGCGGAATCGCCGCATTGTTCGCTAGCGCCGATTCAGCCGCAAGACCAAGATCTTTACGCATTAAATCCACCCCAAAACCACCGGTATAGTGACGGGATGCGGGAACACTGGGCATGACGCCCGGATAGGGATTGTAATGATGCAGCGCCCAATTTGATCCTGAGCTACTCTTCATAATTTCCGATAATACCTGTGGATCCAATCCGTTTACCACACCCAGATTCAGCGCTTCGGCGGTCCCTACCATCAATATGCCCAGCAGCATATTATTGCAAATTTTAGCGGTTTGACCCGCTCCTACGGCACCGGCATGAAAAATGGTTTTGCCCATGGCCGATAACACCGGGCGCGCCCGCTCAAGCTCAGCAACGGCGCCGCCCAGCATAAACGTCAAGGTTCCAGCCTGCGCCCCTGCGGTGCCACCGGAAACCGGTGCATCAAGCATCGATAAGCCACGTGCATTGGCTGCTTGCGCCACTTTCTGCGCCGTTTGTGGTGCTATGGTGCTGCAGTCGATAATCAAGGCATGATCAGCGATACTAGGCAAAATTCCCTGTGCTCCTAGATAAACCTCCTCTACGTGGCGACTTGCCGGCAACATGGTAATAACATAATCCGCATCTTGCACCGCCTGTTGTGCTGAATCACAGACCGTCGCACCGGCGTCGGCCAGTGTCTGCAATGCTACTGCAGACAGATCAAAAACACGTAAAGCATAATTGGCTTTACACAAATTGAGTGCCATTGGCGCACCCATATTCCCTAAACCGATAAACGCAATGTGAGACATAAAAAACCTTTCTCTAAAACCAAATTTATAAATTGCATGATGAAAATGGAAGCGCTGATCTTATTTGCACAATTCGTATTCTCGTCATTGCACCAACGCTGTACCCAATTCCGATAAAGGATGCTGCGCAGCTGTCCATGGTGAACTAAAAAAGCTTAGTGACCATTCCTGCATCAGCACATCACTTATCTCCGAAAAATCTTGGGGAGACCACTGTGGACGCTGATCTTTATCGATAATCAAGGCGCGTATTCCTTCTGCAAAATTCCTGTCCCGCGCGCAGGCGAGCGCTACCACTAATTCCAGGCGAAACACCCCCGCCAGAGAAAGATGCTTTGCCCGTTGTTGAATAGCATGCGCCAACCAGAGCGATGCCGGGCAAGCCTTTTGCAGGTTGATAATGGCTTTTTGCAACCAAGAGTTTTCCGTAGAATAATGCTGCAAGGTTTTCACCATCAAAGGTAAATCATGCGAATGACAAAGATGATTGATCAAGTCAAAATGCTGACGCAAAGGTCCCTCCGCGACATCATTGGCTGGCCATTGCGCGCGCTGCTGGTGTTGTAATAATTGATGCAGGCGTTGATGATTTTCTGTCGCATCGTGGCTCCATCGTACCGCTTGCAATATCGCGAACAATGCCGGCTTATGCGCATGCGGTAGCTGATAGTCAGCAAGTTTGACAAATTGCGCGTCACTGGCATTGATGCTTGCCCCGGTTAAGGCAAGAAAGAGTCCCAGCTTACCCGGCATCCGGTTCAAAAACCAAGTGCCGCCGACATCTGGAAATAAACCTATGGCACTTTCAGGCATAGCCAAACGCGATTTCTCGGTCACCACGCGGTGGCTGGCACCCGCCATGAGCCCCATTCCGCCACCCATGACAATGCCATGTCCCCAACATAAAATGGGCTTACGATAAGTATGGATAAAATAATCTAGACGATACTCGCGCGTAAAAAAATTCAAAGCGTAGGCATTGGCCAAAAGATCCTCATGCTGCAATGAGGCATGATGCGTCTTCATGCTGTCATACAGGTTTTGCAGATCACCTCCGGCACAAAACGCCTTATCACCAGCACCCTGCAATACCACCATGGCGATGTCCGGATCGACGTCCCAAGCCTGCAACTGTGCGGTCAATAAATCCACCATGTCGATGGATAAGGCGTTCAGGCTTTTTTCTGCATTCAATGTGGCCACGCCAATGCCCATGCCATCCAAGCCGTTTAAACGCTCACAATAAACTGCGGGCTGCGCCTGAAGATGGAGCATCATTGATTCCCCCAGATAGGTGAACGTTTTTCCAGAAAAGCGGCTACTCCTTCCTTCTGGTCGTGGGTATCAAACAAATGCAAAAAAGCTTCCCTTTCTTGCGCCAACGCCGTATTGAGCGGTTGTTGACGCGCTGCCTGTATCAATCGTTTACAAGCACGCACACTACCCGGGCTTTGTTTGGCAACCTGCGCAGCCAACGCCAACGCCCGTTCCAGCGCACTACCGGTTGCCACGACTTCCTCCACTAAACCGATCCGCAAAGCCGTTTCAGCATCCAAGCGTTCACCACATAAAATCATACGCTTGGCCCAAGCTTCACCCACCAGCCAAGCCAGATTTTGAGTACCACCCGCACAGGGCAACAAACCGACAGTCGCTTCGGGTAAGGCTAATTGCGCTTGTGTTTCGGCAATCCGTAAATCACAGGCTAAAGCACATTCCAGCCCACCGCCCATGGCATAGCCATTAATCGCAGCAATAGAAACGCCACGAAATTGACTCAGTGCTTCAAAGGCTTCGCCAAATCGACGCGCCATACTTAAAGCCATCGCCTTGTCGCCGTCTGCAAATAATTTTAAATCTGCTCCGGCTGAAAAAAATTTATTGCCTTTTCCTGTGATCACTAGGCTATAAATATCATGTTCCTCATTCAAGCGATGAATTAACTCTCGAAAAGCTTGCAAGCCATCGGCAGTCCAGGTATTCGCCGGAGGATTATCGATGACGATCAGTGCAGTATGCCCAATCTTCTCTAACTGCAAATTCGTGTAATGCTGTTGTGTACTCATAAGTGTGCTCATAGGTGTGCTCATAGGTGTGCTCAAAATAATTCCTCCGTCGCCGATTGATTCAGTAAATGACGTGCTACGATCATGCGCATGATTTCATTGGTGCCTTCTAAAATTTGATGTACGCGGACATCGCGTAAAAACCGTTCCAAGGGATATTCGCGGATATAGCCATAGCCGCCATGAATTTGCAAAGCCTCGTTGCAAACAGTAAAACCAGTGTCCGTCGCTAAACGTTTCGCCATCGCGCAATACACCGAAGCATGCACCGATTGAGCATCTAGTTTGCTGGCGGCTAAACGTACCATTTGGCGCGCTGCGACCAATTCAGTTTGCATATCGGCGAGCTTAAATTGCAGCACCTGAAAATCCGCCAGCTTTTTCTTAAACTGGCGACGTTCATTCATATAGCATTGCGCGCTATTTAAAGCCGACTGTGCAGCACCGATGGAACAACTGGCGATATTGATACGGCCACCATCCAAGCCACGCATCGCAATACGAAAGCCAGATCCCAATTCGCCCAGTAAATAAGCGCGCGGAACACGCACCTGATCAAAATGTATGGTGCGCGTTGGCTGACTATGCCATCCCATTTTTTCTTCTTTTTTGCCATAAGCAATACCAGACAAATTGGCCGGCACTGCAAAAGCAGAAATACCATCCGCACCTTCACCACCTGTTCTGGCCATCACCACCAGCATATCGGTGGCACCCGCGCCAGAGATAAAAGCCTTACTACCATTGATGATGAATACCTCGCCCTCCTCCTTGGCACTGGTACGCAGCGCGGCGGCATCCGATCCCGCTCCGGCTTCCGTCAGGCAATACGAAGCCAAACGCCTGCCCGCGGCAAGTGACGGTACCCATTCATTTTGCAATTGCGCTGTACCCCATTGCGCAATCATCCATGTAGCCATATTGTGTATGGTGATATAGGCCGTCGTGGAAGGACAGGCGCGCGCCAGTTCTTCAAATACAATCGCTGCGTCTAAGCGCGTCAAACCCAGTCCGCCCAAGGCCTGTGGTACGTACATGCCACAAAACCCCAACTCTCCGGCGTGCGCTATCACGCTGAGAGGAAAATACGAATCAGCATCCCATTGCGCCGCCTGCGCTAACATTTCATGGGTTGCGAATTCACGGGCAGAGAGTTGATAGGCACGCTGGTCTTCGTTTAATTCAAAGTCCATATCCGTGCCTCCGCTATTTCAAAGAAATCGTGGTATTCACCGCATCAGCCGCGACACCATCGTCAAACCAGCGAGCGGTAATTGTTTTAGTCTGTGTATAGAACGGAATCACTTGCTTACCAAATGGACCAAGATCACCCAATTTAGAAGCCCGTGAACCGGTAAAGGAAAACAAGGGAACTGGCACAGGAATCGGCACATTAATTCCTATCTGTCCCACATCAACATCTTGCTCAAAAATCCGGGCAGCCGCACCAGACTGGGTAAACAAGGCAGTACCATTACCATTCGGATTGGCATTAATCAATGCGATCGCTTCACTCAGAGAATTCGCGTGAACAATACACAGAACAGGTCCAAAGATTTCTTCTTCATAAATGCTCATTCCCGGTTTCACATCGGTAAAAATCGTCGGACCGACAAAATTTCCCGCTTCATAACCGACCACGATATGCGCTCTTCCATCCAACACTAATTGGGCGCCATCTTGTATCCCGCGGACAATCAACTGTTCCACTCTGGTCTTCGCGGCACAGGAAATCAACGGGCCAATATCCGTATTGGGTTCCGTACCTGCATTCACTTTAAGCTGGCGGGTTTTACTGATCAACTCCGGCAACCAAGCCTGTGCTGCACCCACCAGAATCACTACTGGCAATGCCATGCAACGTTGTCCCGCCGCGCCAAAGGCAGCCCCAACAATATTGTTTAAAGCCTGATCTTTATTCGCATCCGGTAACACAATCGCATGATTTTTAGCGCCCATCATGCACTGCACACGTTTGCCAGCCAAAGAAGCGCGATGATAGATATGCGTACCCACACGGGTGGAACCGACAAAAGAAATCGCTCGAATATCCGGATGGTCGCAAATGGCATTGACCACGTCTTCGCCACCATGGATCACATTTAACACGCCAGCGGGAATGCCAGCTTCTAGCGCCAGTTCCACTAAACGCATGGTGACCATAGGATCTTGTTCGGAGGGCTTTAAGATCATGGTATTGCCGCAGGCGATTGCCATCGGAAACATCCATAACGGAATCATCGCGGGAAAATTAAACGGTGTGATGCCGGCACACACACCCAATGGCTGATGTACTGTGTAGGTGTCGACGCCACTGGCAACATTATTCGCTCTTTCGCCCATTTGCAGATGGCCGATGTTGGCCGCATGTTCCACCACTTCCAAACCGCGAAAAATATCGCCTTCCGCATCGGCCAATGTCTTGCCTTGCTCGGCAGTCAGCAAGGCGGCCAACTCCTGCATATTTTCTCGTATCAATTGCTGATAACGCAGAAACACTCTGGCGCGGACGCCAATCGACGTCTTACGCCACGTCACAAATGCCGCCTTCGCACTGGCAACGGCAGCCTGTACTTCTGCGCTGGTAACGAACGGTACACGGGCTAGCACTTCCTGCGTAGCGGGATTGACGATATCGCGCCATTGCTCAGTTGCCGACTCAATAAATTCGCCATTGATCAATAACTTAATACGTGGGATGTGGGGAGATACACTCATGAAATCTAACCTGAACTTTCCTGATGTCGCACAGGCGAACGGCGAGTTATCGCTCGCGACTTTCGCTGCACTGGTGCCTGAAAACAAGCAATTCTTCGCATTGGTCTCCGCTGAAATTACTTGGCCATGGGCGAGCAAACGCCCATCACGCACCTTCCGTACGTGACCAGACCTTTTTTCAAACAAAGCAGGAAGTCAAAAAACTGTATCCTTCCCAACATAAGTCGAGAACGAAGAGTTCAAACAAAGCCTTCCGCGTTGTTTTTCATGAAGATCAACAGGCCGGTATCCGGGCTTGCAAGTCTTGTTACATCGCCTTCCCAGTCAATCCTGACCAGTGGCATTGTTGATGTAACCGCACTTACATACCGTTGCGGAGGCAGCAGGGGCTTAAGATAGTGCATACCTGCACCGTCTGACCACTTTCCCGTTTAACGTTATTCAAGATTTTAAATAACGCACCTGTTGAGTATAAGAATAACATAATAATTGACGTTAACGTAAACGTAAATTAAAAACCTGAATAAGCATCAATAGCCATGCGCATTCGAATGCCAGAATTTTCAACAGCGGTACATAGAACATCACAGGTTCAACAATTTGATCGCGATATCGCCATTTGATATGAAAAAACTTCCCTCATTTTAAGTTTTTCAACTAACGCAAAGAAGTATTTATTTTTTCCAATGCAGTAGAACCTGGGCATAAAACCTGTTCTTGCAAGGTGTTTAAAGGAACGTCGACAGAATTGATATGGCGATGCAAGTCTTCTGGATCAGGGTCGAGATGTAATAGCCCGGTGACCACTTCGCCCTTCGCCTCTTGCTGCTGCAAGTAGCTCATCGCGGCAATACGGTCGTGCACATCGAACTCAGCGTTAAGCGTGCGCAAACGTAAAATACTGCCATCGTGTTGTATCACATCCTTGACCGTACCTGGCTCAAACGAAGTGCAAATTTCATCCTCGTAAGGAATGAAATCTATACGATTGACTGACTCATTGTGCTCACGAACATAGTCATAACTCTTAGTCGAACCAGCGTGATTATTGAAGGCGACACAAGGCGAAATAACGTCGATAAAAGCCGACCCTTTGTGCATTAAAGCCGCTTCAATTAAGGGAATCAATTGTTCTTTATTACCGGAAAAACTACGGGCAACAAAACTCACGCCGAGTTGCAAAGCCAGTGCCACCAGATCGACCGGCGTATCACTATTAGCGACGCCGCGTTTAGAACGAGAACCCTTATCCGCGGTCGCAGAAAACTGCCCCTTAGTTAAACCATAAACGCCGTTATTCATCACAATATACGTCATATTCACTGCGCGTCGCATACTATGCACAAATTGACCCAGACCGATCGATGCAGAATCACCGTCACCCGACACGCCCAGATAAATCAAATCACGATTCGCGAGGTTAGCGCCAGTTAGGACCGAAGGCATGCGTCCATGCACCGTATTAAAACCATGCGAACCACCGAGAAAATATGTCGGTGATTTAGAAGAGCAACCAATCCCTGAAAGCTTGGCAACACGGTGCGGCTCGATCGCTAGATTAAAACAAGCTTGCACAATGGCGGCTGAAATGGAGTCATGACCACAACCGGCACACAAGGTCGATATCGTGCCTTCATAATCGCGGCGGGTGTAACCGAGTTTATTGCTTGGCAAACTCGGATGGTGTAATTTAGGCTTGGCTAGATAAGTCATTGCGCCACCTTTTTGATGGGAGTGACATTCTGCAATGTCAGCTTATTTTCAATCGCATTGGCAATAAATCTTGCGGTAATGGGTGTACCATCATAGTGCAGTACACGGATCATTTTGGCGGCATCTAACTCGCCTTCAATAATTAACATGCCACGCAGTTGCGCATCATGATTTTGCTCCACCACAAAAATTTGTTCGTGCGCTGCGATGAAATCCATAATACTAGTATGGAAGGGGTAAGCGCGAACGCGCATGGCATCGATATGCATATTATCTTTTGTCAGCAAGTCTAAGGCCTCACGCATTGCTGGACTGGTGGAACCATAATACAAGACGCCATAAGGACTGGACTTACTCGCCATACAGATCACTGGCCTAGGTACAAGTTCTTTAGCGGTTTCAAATTTTTTCGCCAGCCGCTCCATATTAGCGACATAGACGGGACCTTCTTCGCTATAGCGGGCAAAACTATCTTTGGTGGTGCCACGGGTAAAATAGGCGCCGCGTTTCTCGTGGGTACCAGGATAAGTGCGATAAGGAATCCCATCCTCGTCAAGGTCTACATAACGGCCAAAATCACGTCCCGCTTCCAAATCAGCATGAGTCATGACTTTACCTCTATCCATCATTTTGGCATCGTCCCACAGTAAGGGCTCACACAACCATGTATTCATACCGATATCAAGATCAGTCATCAAAAAAATAGGTGTTTGCAAACGGTCAGCCAAGTCGAGCGCCATAGCAGCAAAATCGAAACATTCTTTTGGGTCTTCTGGAAATAACAAAACATGTCTAGTATCGCCATTCGAGGCATAGGCACAAGAAAGAATATCGGCCTGTTGGGTGCGGGTAGGCATGCCGGTTGAGGGTCCACCGCGTTGCACATTGATGATGGTTGCCGGGATCTCAGCAAAGTAAGCCAAACCAATAAATTCGGTCATTAAAGAAATGCCAGGGCCGGAAGTCGGAGTGAATGCACGCGCCCCATTCCATCCGGCACCGATGACCATGCCGATCGAAGCTAAT
>JAIELM010000319.1 GCA_019752975.1 Undibacterium sp.
GAATCAAGCCTAATTTAACTTCACTCAGACAAAACTGTACACTCTCCGCCGCCACCACCGCATCACAAACAGCAACTAAACCCATACCGCCGGCATAACAATCCCCTTGCACCTGTGCCACCACTGGTTTGCTACAGGTATAAATGGTGTGCAACATGTTGGCCAATTGTCCGGCATCAGCTAAATTTTCTGCATGGCTGTAATCGGCCATTTTTTTCATCCAATTTAGATCTGCACCAGCACAAAAGGCCACACCATTGGCAGCTAAAACAATGGCACGGATACTGCCATCGGTACTTAATTCCTTGAACACTTGTGTCAGTTCGGCTATCGTCGTCTCGTTAAAGGCGTTGCGTACCTCAGGGCGATTAAGAGTAACCGTGGCGACAAATTCTTCGCGATGTAATACTAGGGTTTGAAACATAATGGATCCTGAATCATCAAAAAAATCACTGCAATTATTCAAGCTATTTATACGACTAACTTCACTTAAGCAGCTCACTAATACAACTCACTAAGTAAGCCATCTTTCCCGCATGTTTTTAGCGGGAATCTAGTGACTTTTGTTGAGTGATGAACGTCGCTCGATTGCTTAGTAAACCTAAGTGAATAACATAAGATGGAGCGGCTCCTACCCAATTCACCACTCCGCCCAATCGCTCTAAATAATTACCACGTTACATCCTAAAGATACCGAACTTCGCATCCGGTATCGATGCATGCAAAGCCGCTGACAAACCTAAGCCCAAGACCGTACGGGTATCAGCTGGATCGATCACGCCATCATCCCACAAGCGCGCCGAGGCATAATACGGATGACCTTGATGTTCGTATTGCTCTTTGATCGGTTGTTTAAAAATGGCTTCTTCATCGCTAGTCCAAGTCCCTCCTTTGGCTTCGATACCGTCACGCTTGACCGTGGCTAAGACGCTAGCGGCTTGTTCGCCTCCCATCACCGAAATGCGCGCGTTAGGCCACATCCACATAAAGCGCGGTGCAAAAGCACGACCACACATACCATAATTACCTGCGCCAAAACTACCACCGATAATCACAGTAAATTTGGGAACGTTGGCAGTCGCCACTGCGGTCACCATCTTGGCACCGTTACGCGCAATACCCTCGTTTTCGTATTTACGCCCCACCATAAAGCCAGTGATATTTTGTAGGAACACCAGTGGAATTTTACGCTGACAACATAGCTCAATAAAGTGCGCCCCTTTTAAAGCAGCTTCCGAAAAAAGAATCCCATTATTAGCGATAATACCGACCGGCATACCGTGGATATGGGCAAAGCCGCACACCAAGGTAGTGCCATAGCGCGCTTTAAATTCATCAAAATCACTGGCGTCGACTATCCGCGCAATCACTTCACGCACGTCAAAAGGTTTGCGCGTATCGACCGGTATCACACCATATAATTCTTGTGCGGGAAACTTGGGTTGTTCTACCTTTTTCAACACTACCGTAGTCGGCTTGGTGCGATTAAGATGTGAAACAATATTGCGGGCTAAAGAGAGTGCGTGCATATCGTTTTGTGCTAAATGATCAGCTACACCTGAGAGTCTGGTGTGAACATCGGCACCACCGAGATCTTCAGCACTGACCACCTCACCAGTCGCCGCCTTTACCAAGGGCGGGCCGGCCAAAAATATCGTGCCTTGGTCTTTAACAATAATCGATTCATCACTCATCGCAGGCACATACGCGCCACCGGCAGTGCATGAACCCATCACCACGGCGATTTGCGGTATGCCTTTGGCAGACATATTGGCTTGATTGTAAAAGATACGGCCGAAGTGATCGCGGTCAGGAAAGACATCTTCTTGATTCGGCAAATTCGCACCGCCGCTATCTACCAAATAAATGCAGGGCAAATTATTTTGCTCAGCAATTTCTTGCGCACGTAGGTGTTTTTTTACTGTCAGTGGATAGTAAGTTCCTCCTTTGACCGTGGCGTCATTACACACGATCACACATTCTTGACCGGCAACTCTACCTATCCCTGTGATTACCCCAGCACTGGGCGCGGCGTCCTTACCATTGGCCTCTTGATACATGTTGTAGGCAGCCAATTGGGAGAATTCCAAAAATGGCGTGCCAGGATCGAGCAAATTTTGTACCCGATCGCGCGGCAGTAATTTGCCACGTGCCAAATGTTTTTGCCGCGCCGCGTCGCCACCACCTAAGGCGATTTGAGCGATCTTATTTTTTAAATCATCGACGATCAATTGCATCGCCGCCGCATTGACTTTGAAATCGTCAGAGCGTGGGTTGAGTTTTGAGTCTAATGTAGTCATATTGTTTTTTCGAAATTTGAGTCAAAATGTCGAGATCCTATTTTTGTATCCCATCCACATACAGCCACTTCCCATCATATTTCACAAAGCGGCTGATTTCGTGCAGGCGATAGGCTTTACCCGCAATTTTATAGCGCGCTACAAATTCCACGATGGCTTCTTTCTCTTGCCCATCTTGTGAATTTTGCGACTTTTGAACTTGATGGCGTTTTACTTCTAAGCCCAGCCACTTGGTCGCGTCTTGATGCACAATACGTTCTTTGGGACAGGTTCTTTCATCCCATGTCGCGCGCAGGTACGCTTCATCACTGATGGTGTAAGCACTGTAACGGGAGCGCATCAAGGCCTCAGCATTAGGCGCACTCACCACATCTTGAATATAGGGAGCACAACAGTCGGCAAATTTTTTTCCCGTCCCACAAGGGCAACTTATTTCAGTTATTGAGTTCATGCGACTTTATTTCAAAGCTCTGGCGATCAAAATTTTTTGTATCTCGGAAGTGCCTTCATAGATTTGACACACGCGCACATCACGGTAAATTCTTTCTACCGGGAAGTCGCTCACATAGCCATAACCGCCGTGTATCTGTATCGCGTCTGAACACACCCGCTCTGCCATTTCTGAGGCAAATAATTTCGCCATTGCCGCTTCTTTCAAACACGGTTTACCTGCATCTTTCATGGTCGCCGCATGCCAAATCAATTGTCGTGCCGCCTCTATCTGGGTCGCCATATCGGCCAATTTAAATTGCACCGCTTGATGATCAAAAATCGCACTGCCAAAACTGCGCCGGTCTTTCGCGTAGGCTAAAGCTGCTTCAAATGCGCTTCTCGCCATGCCCACCGATTGCGAGGCGATTCCTATCCGTCCACCTTCTAAGCCAGATAATGCAATCTTGTAGCCCTGCCCTTCCTCGCCGATCAAATTAGCAGCTGGAATACGACAATTTTCAAACAGGATTTGCGCAGTGTCTGAGGAATGCTGTCCCATTTTATGTTCCACACTGGCGACAATATAACCCGGTGTTTTAGTCGGCACCCAAAAGGCACTAATGCCTTTTTTCCCTGCCGCCTTATCCGTCACGGCCATCACGATAGCCACATCGGCGGTCTTGCCGCTGGTGATGAATTGTTTGACGCCATTTAAAACATATTCATCACCTTCGCGACTTGCCGTGGTTCGTAGATCCGCCGCGTCGCTACCAGCGTGAGGCTCAGTCAGACAAAACGCTCCTAGCATCTCGCCCTGCGCTAGCGGACGCAGCCATTGCTCTTTCTGGGCGTCGTTAGCGTACATCATGGCGATGCTACAAACGGGACAATTATTCACCGAAATGATCGTTGAAGTGCCACCATCACCAGCAGCGATTTCCTCTAATACCAAAGACAGTGACAGATAATCCATACCCGCACCACCGAGCTCTTCTGGCACCGCAACGCCAAAAGCGCCTAACTGCGCTAGTTCTTTTAGCTCTTCCGCAGGGAAGTGATTCTCCCTATCCCAACGCGCCGCATTAGGTGCAAGTTTTTCTTGTGCAAAGCTGCGTAGCGCTTCGCGTATCATTTCGTGTTCTGGCGTAAGTTGCATATTGCACTATCCGTAAAAAATTGTGAGTGTTCAGTCGCTATGAGAAAAAGTCAAAACCCCTCAACGTCGAGGCGTGGAGACGCGGAGAAAATCGGAGGAAACCTCTGCGCTCCTCTGCGCCTCGGCGCCTCGGCGTTGAAGGGTTTTCGTTTTTTAATGAGTTATCATAGCGGCCAAATAATCACAAAAAATTTAAGCTAGAACCTCGCTTTACAAAGACACAGAGATACTGAAAAAACCAAAGAATTTCTCCATTTTTTCTGCAAAACTCTGCCTCTATATTGAGAGGTCTACGTTTTTCTCTTACATCAACTCTATCGCCATCGCTGTCGCTTCGCCGCCACCGATGCATAATGATGCCACGCCGCGGATTTTGTTTTTCGCTTTCAATGCACCAATCAAAGTGACGATGATACGCGCACCGGATGCACCAATCGGATGTCCTAGGGCGCAAGCGCCGCCGTGAACATTGATTTGTTCATGACTGATCTCCAAGTCATGCATGGCTGCCATGGCGACACTAGCGAATGCTTCGTTGATCTCAAATAAGTCTACATCCTTGGTAGTCCAAGCTATTTTTTTATACAGCTTTTCTATCGCGCCAATCGGGGCAATAGAAAACCAAGACGGCTCTTGCGCATGCGTTGCATGTCCGACGATTTTTGCTATCGCTGTCAATCCCAAGGCCTTGGCTTTCGATTCACGCATTAAGACCAAGGCTGCCGCGCCATCATTGATCGATGATGATGAAGCGGCGGTAATCGTACCGTCTTTTTTGAAGGCTGGCTTTAAGTTAGGAATTTTATCTAGCTTGGCTTTTTTCGGACCTTCGTCAGTGTCTATCACGGTCTCACCAGCGCGGGTAGTGACGGTGACTGGGGCAATCTCCCACGCAAAAGCGCCACTACTGGCGGCGTTTTGCGCGCGCGTCACAGAGGCGATAGCAAAGGCATCTTGCGCTTCGCGAGTGAAGGCATATTTGCTAGCACAGTCTTCGGCAAACGTGCCCATAGAACGACCGCCACCGCTCTTTTCGTCACGTGAATAGGCATCTTCCAGGCCATCCAACATCATGTGATCTAAAATCTGACCGTGACCGATGCGGTAACCGCCACGTGCTTTAGGGATCAAATAAGGTGCATTGGTCATCGATTCCATACCCCCGGAAATCAAGACTTCATTACTACCAGCGACCAGCGCATCGTAAGCCATCATGGTGGCCTTCATGCCAGAGCCACACATTTTGGACAGTGTCACCGCCGCCGTGGAAACCGGCAAACCCGCCGCCAACAAAGCTTGACGCGCCGGTGCTTGACCTTGGCCAGCCATGAGACAATTGCCGAATAAAACTTCCTCCACTAATTCAGCTGACACACCAGCACGCGCTACCGCAGCCTTGATCGCCACCGCGCCTAATTGACTTGCGGTGAGGCTAGCGAAGTCACCCTGAAAAGCCCCCATAGGGGTACGTGCCGCACCAACGATAACGATAGGATCATTCATGGTCTTTTCCTTTAAGTTTTAATAGGTTGCTAAATCTGATTTTTAAATCTAATCTCTTGCGGGTAAGGAAAAATATCTTCTACCTTGCCATCTACTATTCTTTGCTTACGTTCTTGCCAGTAAGCCGCTGTCAATAAGTCGGCATGGTGCTTGAGGAAGTAGCGTTTCACCTTAGCATTGCCCAACAAAAATGGGCCAAATTGCTCAGGAAAGACATCATTTTTCGCCACTGGATACCAAGGCTCAGCCGCCATTTCATCTTCGTCGTTACGCGCTTGCGGGATATGCCTGAAATTACAATCAACAATCAATTCAATTTCGTCATAATCGTAAAAAACCACGCGTCTATGTCGTGTCACGCCAAAATTTTTATACAACATATCACCTGGAAAAATATTCGCGCAGACCAATTCTTTGATCGCATTTCCGTATTCGATAATCGCCTGTTCCATTCCCACATCATCACCGCGTTGTTCTGCTTCGGTCAGCCAAATATTGAGCGGTGTCATTCTACGCTCTATGTAAAGATGTTTGATGATCACTTCATCTTCATTGAGTTCCAATATCGATGGTGCAAAGCGCTCAATTTCACTCAATAGGTCTTCGGAAAAACGCGCTCGCGGAAAAGCCACGTTCGAGTATTCCAAAGTATCCGCCATACGTCCCACGCGGTCGTGATTTTTGACCAGCAAATATTTTTCTTTAATCAGTGCCTTAGTGGTTTCCTTAGGCGGTGGAAAACTATCTTTGATCAGCTTAAAGACATAGGGAAAAGACGGCAGCGCGAATACCAGCATCACCAAACCACGTATGCCCGGTGCAACTTGTATCCTATCCGATGAATATTTTAGATGATGTAAAAAGTCGCGATAGAACAAATTTTTGCCATGCTTTTGCAAACCCAGCATGGTGTAAATTTCACTGCGCGGCTTACGTGGCAAGATGCTTCGTATAAATTGCACATAGGCCGAAGGCACTTCCATATCGACCATAAAATAGGCGCGAGTAAAGGAAAAAAGCACCGTGATATGCATGTTATCAAACAACACCGTATCTAAAACCAAGCCACCGGTTTTGCTGTGTAAAATCGGAATCACAAAGGGAATTTCTTGATTGCCGTTGATACTTTTGGCGATGATGTAGGCCGCCTTATTGCGAAAGAATAAGCTCGCCAACACTTGCAATTGATGATTGGGTTCCAACACCACATCACCAAAATGCTGTTGCAAACGCTGTGCAACCAAAGCAATATCTCTCTTCAGATCGACGAAGGGCGTACTTAATTGAAAGTTGGTTACCAGACGTTGCAAACTAAATTGCAGGCCATCGCTACTAGGGTAATACACACGATAACTGGCGGGAGTGTCTTCACGTTCAAGATATTCTGTTGCAATAGCGGGTCGTACAAAGATGAAATCGTTATTGAAATAGGTTCGGTGCAAAAGTTTGGTGCACACGGTATTAAAGAAAGTCTCGGCCAACTCAGGTCTGAGGTGATCGATCAATAAACCCATATAATGCAGCTTCACTTCACGCCAGACTTCATCACTTAAATCTTCGCGCTGATAGTCATCTTCTAGAATTTGCTCGCATTCTTTTACCCGCGTATCGTAATAGGCGATACGTTCTTTAGCTGCCGCTTGCCCCGCCTTCCAATCCGCAGTTTCGAATCGCTGTTGGGCAAGCTGAGTCGTCTCTCTGAATAGTCGATAATGCTTGTCAAAACCGTCGAGTATCGTCCTTGCAATGTCGAATGCAATTTGTGAAGACAATAGTTTAGGAAAGACGATTTTAGACATGGAATAAATGTTGTTCAAACCTCGCAACGCAGAGACATAGACACGGAGATAGAGAGATAGAGAGCAAAGGTACGGAGAAAAACAAGTTCTTTTCCGCTACCTCCACTATTTTTTGCTTTCTCTGTGTTGTGAGGTTTTACGTTTTACTTGGTCTCAGCGAATAACTCACGCCCTATCAACATGCGACGTATTTCACTGGTTCCTGCGCCGATTTCATACAGCTTGGCGTCGCGCCATAAGCGACCAACTGAGTATTCATTGATATAACCATTGCCGCCCAAAGTTTGGATCGCTTCACCTGCCATCCATGTGGCCTTTTCCGCGCAATACAAAATAGCTCCCGCGGCATCCTTGCGTAAGGCACGTACCGCTTCTGGTGTCTTGGCACGATCACAAGCCTGTCCCACGGCATACACATAAGCCTTGCAAGCCATCATGGTGGAGTACATATCCGCCAATTTACCTTGCATCAGTTGGAACTCACCAATCGGCTGACCAAATTGTTTGCGCTCATGAATATAGGGGATCACCGCATCCATACAAGCTTGCATAATGCCTAGGGGGCCGCCAGATAATACCGTGCGTTCAAAATCCAAGCCGGACATCAATACATTGACGCCTTTACCCAAGCCGCCTAGAACATTTTCCGCTGGCACTTCGCAATCTTGAAATACTAATTCTCCGGTGTGCGAACCGCGCATACCCAATTTATCGAGTTTTTGCGCGATGCTAAAGCCGGGGTAATTTTTTTCTATAATAAAGGCGGTCATGCCCTTTGGTCCGGCTTCGAGATCACTCTTGGCATATACCACCAGCACGTCGGCATCGGGACCATTGGTGATCCACATCTTAGTGCCATTTAATATCCAACGATCACCCTTAAAATCAGCGCGTAGTTTCATACTCACCACATCTGATCCGGCATTCGGTTCTGACATCGCCAAAGCACCGACATGTTCACCAGTAATCAGCTTTGGCAGGTATTTGGCTTTTTGCTCTGACGAGCCATTGCGGTTAATTTGATTCACGCACAAATTGGAATGCGCACCGTAAGACAAGCCAACGGAGGCACTGGCACGCGATACTTCTTCCATCGCGATGATATGAGCAAGATAGCCCATATTCGCGCCACCGTACTCTTCGGCTACGGTCATGCCATGTAGACCCATCTCACCCATTTTGCGCCACAGATGCATAGGGAATTGATCGGTTTTATCCATCTCCGCAGCCAGTGGGGCAATTTCAGCGCTAGCAAACTGCTGTACGGCTTCACGCAAAGCGGCGATATCTTCGCCATGATCAAAAGTTAATCCGGGTAAATGCAGCATAATTTCCTCGTGGCGAATAGATGGTTTTAGTAAGTCCAAAAATGATACCTTCAATTGACGTTAACGTAAACGTCAATTACGTTTTTCTTGATTCATTTTGCTTTTTTCGCAATCTCTGTGTTTTTTAATAGACGTCGACTTTCTTTCTCATGCGCGGTAATTTCCGCCAGCATCACTTCTATATCTTCTCGTTGCTGCTCTAAAGACGCTCGATGCTTACTCAAGACTTCAAGAAAGCTTTGCAATTGAACTTCGGTGTCCTTGGGCGAGTCATACATATCGACGAGATGCCGAATGTCCGATAAGCTAAGTCCAAGACGCTTACCTCGCAAGGTTAATTTGAGATGTGTGCGCTCACGTGCCGAGTACACACGATTGCGCCCAGTGGGACCTTCGCGAGTAGGACTAATCAAGCCTTGATCTTCGTAGAAGCGTATTGCCCTTGGCGTAATATCAAATTCTTTAGAGAGTTCTGTAATTGTGTAGGTTGCCATGCTGAGTTGATAAGTTGCCGTAATAAGTGTCGAAAATACGTGATTTTGATTTTGGACTACAATCTTACCTCAAACGAATTGACGCGCACGTCAATTCATCGAGTTTTGTAATTATTTTGCGCGGGAAGTGCAAAGAAAAACAAATGCCATCCTCTGAATTCTTTGCGCCAAATGTTTTTGGCTTTCTTCTAGGGCATGCTAGAAGATGAGCAATTTTTTGAACTGTATATGAATCCTCTCGAATCCCAATTGCACTACCCACTCAAAGACAAACTCCCTGAAACCGGACAGACTTTCACTATCGCGCCAGGGGTTTTATGGTTACGCATGGGATTACCCTTTGCACTCAATCACATCAACCTATGGCTGATCGAGGATCATTTTCCCAATGAGAGCGGAGCAATCGTGCACGGTTGGACAGCGATTGATTGTGGCATCAATAGTGAAGCTACCAGAGACGCTTGGGAAATTTTGTTCGGTACCGCCAGTGAAGGCTTACGCGGACTCCCCATCGTGCGGGTGATTGCCACCCATTGCCACCCGGATCATGTGGGTCTTGCCGATTGGTTGTGTAGTCGCTGGAACGCGCCACTCTACATGAGCACAGGCGAATATGCCTTTGCTCGAATGATGTCCGCTGGCATGCCAGGTGTCGATGGTGCTTCGTTGTTTGCGCATTTTAAAAAACATGGCCTCGCCACGCCGGAAATGCAAGAGAAAATTCAAGAGCGTAAAAATTATTACCCACGTCTAGTTCCTACTGTACCAAGTGCCTATCGTCGTTTGCAGGACAATCAGATCCTCGCCATTGGTGCGCACAGTTGGCGTATCATCACCGGCTTTGGCCATTCGCCCGAACATGTCTCGCTGTATTGCGCAGAATTAAATTGTCTCATTTCTGGCGACATGGTGTTACCACGCATCTCCACTAATGTCTCAGTCTTTGCCGCTGAGCCAGAGGCCAATCCGGTACAACAGTATTTAGATTCATTGGACAAATATGCGGAGCTACCGCGAGACGTTTTAGTCTTACCATCGCACGGCAAGCCTTTCTTCGGCTTGCACACACGGATACAACAACTGCGCGACCATCACCAAGAACGGCTGGCTGAAGTAGTAGACGCTTGCCGCACTCCCCGCTCAGCGCACGACATTGTGCCTATCATGTTCAAACGTGAACTCGACGCCCACCAACTCACTTTCGCCCTAGGCGAAGCGCTCGCTCACTGTCATCAATTGTGGCTGAGTGGGAAGCTCAAGCGTGAGTTGGGCGCTGACGACATCTATCGATTTACCACCCAATAAAGTCAAACCCATGAGCAAAGTTCCCCTCTCCGTTTACATCAAACTCACCTGCGTTGCCCTATTTTGGGGTTGCACCTTTATCGCGGGTCGTATCGTCTCACAAGAGCTGCCACATATGATCGTTGCCAGCCTACGTTTTCTGGTAGCTTGTGCTTGCCTGCTGGTGGTCGCGTGGCGGGTAGAAGGCGGCTTACCCAAGCTGACGCGGGCGCAATTGCATGCTACTTTTGGTCTCGGTGCTACAGGGATTTTTTTATATAACATCTGCTTCTTGGCTGCATTAGAACGTATGCCAGCTGGTCGTAGTGCATTGTTTGTCTCACTTAGCCCTATCGTCACCGCGCTGAGTATGGCGGTGCTATTTGGCGAGCGTTTGGGAAAAATCAAATGGCTAGGTATCGCGATTGCCTTTGTCGGCGCAGCGGTGGTGATTAGCAAAGGTGAATTAATGGGTATGCTGCAAGACGTGTCGAAGTCCATTGGTGCGGGCGAGTTATTCATGTTAGGCGGCGTCGCGGCTTGGACGGCCTACACCATACTAGGCAAACATGCCTTAAAAGGCCTTAGCCCTATCGCCGCAACCACTTACGCCTCCTTGTGGGGATTATTGCTACTCACTGCGGGAGCGGTGAGTGAACTGCCCAAACTCGACACCAGCCACTTTACTTTTGAAGTCGTGATGGCGATTATTTTCCTCGGTGTTTTTGGCACGGTAATCGGTTTCATTTGGTATTACGAAGGGGTCAAAGCCTTGGGCCCCGCCCGTACCGCCGTATTCAATAATCTTGTGCCCGTGTTTGGTGTAACGCTCAGTGCTGTGTATTTGCACGAGACAATTTTTGCCTCTATGGTGATTGGCGGTTTGTTAGTGATCGCAGGCGTGTCACTGACCAATTGGAGCCGTCCAACTGCCAAATAATCAGACCAGCGGCCAAGGCCGCAAACAGATGCTTTAAACTGTGTCCGCTGATCACTTGCAGGGTATTGAGTATACTTGTATCATTTAATTCACAAATTTTCGCCAACACGTACAAAGCAATTGCCCATGCAAAAACCAAGCGCTGACGCAGCGGTGCTTGGTAAATGCTCTGCCACAAAGGTATCAGCACTAGGCTCAATATTTGCAGCGCAAGATAGGGACGCAAATCACCGGAGTACTGCCACCACACTACTGATGCCACCGCGAACACTACCAACAGCAGGACATCGCGTAAGCCCTGCGACGATGTCAACAGAAGTTCTGCCCGCACCCCCGCCAACAAACCCGCGCAAGCTAATGCGATGGGCAATCGATCCCACAATAGGCGCGCATCGTCAGGCGCAAGATGATAATAACTAGAACAAAAACTGGTTGCGAGAATACTGAAAATAAATAGCGCATAACCATAGTAACCGTGCGACTTCGGCGAACTGACCAGATACCTCAAGCCCAATACTGCGGCAACGAGAAATCCAATATTACTCAGCACATCCATTGCATGAGGCACACCCTGCCAAGACGATTGATCGGCGAATTCATGATAGTGCGAAAGTTGAGGAATCGCGCCATATACCATCAACACTAATGCCAATAAAATGGTCACGATAAAAGGTAAAGCACGCATTTGAATTTTCATCTCAACTCCCCATCATTTTCGATAGCGCAGCATGCCAAAGCGCCACCACGCGCACCACTTATTTAGAAAAAGTCTCGTCTTCCAGTAGAAAAAGTAGCACAATATGCGACTACTTAGTATTTACAATTTCGTCAATCTCACTAATCTCGTCAATCTGGTATAGGCTCCCCCCAACATGACAGAAATCACTCAACTCATTCACACCATCAAATACCAGCTCAAGCAGAAAGGTAAAACCTATCGTGATTTAGCACTACATTTGGGACTCTCGGAAGCCAGTATCAAACGCCAATTGGCGAACACCAGCGAGACGCAAATTAGTTTAGAACGGGTGATCGAAATCAGCCATTTTTTAGGATTTAGTTTAATGGAATTAGCGCAAGAAGCGAGTATTGCGCAAGCCAAAATCACCACACTAAGCATCGCGCAAGAGAAAAAGATACTAGCCGACACCGAGCTGTTATTGATCACAGTATGTGCCATCAATCATTGGACCATACAAGACATCATGGCGGTATATGCCATCACCGAAGCGATATGCATAAAAAAATTAATACAATTAGAACGTCTACAATTAATCACCCTACTCCCAGGCAATCGCATACGCTTAAATATCAGCCGTGATTTTGACTGGCTGCCGACTGGGCCACTACGTCAATATTTCCGGGAACACGGCATGCCTGATTTTCTCAATGCGCATTTCCA
>JAIELM010000352.1 GCA_019752975.1 Undibacterium sp.
CCTCGGCGTTGAGGGGTTTCCAATGAAGAATTACTATCGTATTTAATTCGGATTGATAAATTGTTCCGCGCCTGGCACCCATGATTTGGTGGTGGAATCACGTCTCTGGGATAGTAACAATTCTGCCCCCTTTGGCATGTGACCCGTTTGATAAATTCGCCACACTCAACAATGCCTTGCTAGCAGAAGTACTGGGAGTCGAGTGTTGATTTGATGCGTTTGCCCTACAACGCGCCATGTGCCATATAAAGGCGCGTTTGTTGGTGCGACACTGAGCGATTGAGTGATTAGAATTTATATTCGTAGCTGAGATTGACAGTGCGTGCCCTATCCAATGTGGTGTGTAGTGTACTGATGTATCCTGGCACATTACTTCGACTGGTGGTATCAACGATATTGCTATTGGTGATGTTATTAATCGCTAGGCGCAATTGACTCTTCTTGTCGAACTTCCATAATCCAAACAGGTCGAGGTTTGCGGCGGCTTTGACATATTCGCGATCACTTACGCTAATTTGTTGCCAATGCGAGTCCTGCATCTTGGTGTTCATTCCTAGCGTCAATGGCACATCTTTTAAGCGGTAGTTGAGGTTCAAGGTAAATTGATAGGTGTAGGGATTGAGTTGGTTAAACGGTTGCGGTAGTCCTTTTACGTCAGACCAAAAATGTATGTAGGTCATGCTGACATCGAGGTCCGGTGCGTCGTCGATAAATCGTTTGAGTGGAAACTGGGTGCTCAACTCTAGACTTTGTCCAACCGCATTACCCGAGTTAACATATTTTTTCCACCAAGCTTTATTCTCAAAGTAGATGGTATCGCGATGCAGGTCATTGACTTGTTGTACTTTTGCTCGCACTGAATAATTCAATCCATCTTTGCCATTATGTTCGTAGGCGGCATCTAAGCCCCAGGCCAATTCTGGACGTAAGTTGGGGTTGCCGACAAAGTTGGCGTTTTGAATTGAGTTGTTGACGGAATAGATCCTCGGTGAAACCAAATAGAAATCGTTAGGCGCTTGATAGGTACGCGCTAAGCCTAGGCGAACACGGTCGGTATTTTGCGGATTGAGCTGCCACATGGTTTGTACAATAGGGCTCAATACACTGGTGGAATATTTTGATTTTTCCTGCGCCGAACCTTCGCTATTGATTGTTAGTGACTCCCAGCGTAAGCCTAGATAGATAGATGAATTCTTTTGAAATTTCCATTCATCTTGCGCATAGAGTGCCGACTTATATAACTCATTGCGGGCATTTTGCGGGAGGTAAATTGGCGTTGAACTATTGCTGTAATTGTCGGTTTGGTTGCGCTCAATATGCACCGTAGTTCCTGACCCAGTCCAGCCCATCACTAGATCGTGTTCGGCATTGCTAGGAATACTGATTTTACCGCTAGTGTGAGCGCCTAAGACGCGCACATTGGTATCGTAATCACGGAGAAAATTGAGCTCACCATCGAGGCCGTAATTTTTTGAGTGCTGGGTATTCTTGGTGCGGTTGGCGTGGAACCCAGCTGAGATATCCAGTTTCAGGTCATTACTAAAACTCGTCGTGGCGCGCAGCGTGCTATTGAGATTGGTGCGTTCATTGGTGTCGCGCGATTGTATTTTTTTGATCTTTAAAGTTGGAATATCTTCAGGTACGTCTGGGGAGGAAGGTACATTTTTTAAAAAGGTATACTCCTTCGCATTGTCAGTTTCCCCACTCCCGTAGGCGAACATTGTGGTGGACGTGAGGTTGATACTAGAGTCGGTTTTGTATTGCAGACGAGGAGTGATCCGTATGTCGCGATCCTGCATACGACGCTGTGTACCGGTGTCGTATTGTTGTAAGACCTTACCTACTTCATCTGTGATGGTTTGTTCGGTGTTAGTGTTACGAGGAATATTTGCGCCTATGGAGTTCAACGAGGCGGTAACGCCAACGGCGTGCGAAAAGTTCCCTTGCTTGCCGGAGTTATTCCACTCCACGCTTCCTTGTTCACGCTGGATATGGCTAGCAGTGAATTTGATTGATTGTTGTGCAGTCGATGCCGCACGTTTAAGAATAATATTGACCGTTCCACCTACGGCTTGCGTACTAAATTGTGCATTGGCCGTGCGATAAATTTCTATGCGTTCTATCATTTGCATAGGAATATCTTCGACATTGACGCCACGCGGTGGCTCACCATCAATCAAGACTTGAGTGTAGTTGGCGTTCATGCCCAGCAATTGAATTTTGTTGTTATTCACTTGAACACCTGGCACACGTCGCATGGCATCCAAGATGTTCGCATCGCCGAATTTGACTAAATCAGTATTGCTGATAATCGTTCTCGCTGCGGCCTCTTGACGCGCCAATTGCACTTCGCCACGCGCTTGGATTTCCACTCGTTGAACTTGGTCTTTTTTAATGCTTGGTGCTTCTTGATTGCTCTGAATTTTGGTGTCGTTTGCTTGCTGTGCGTTGGCGCTGACCGCGATGACATTGCAGAGTAAAAGCGTGAGTACAGAACTTAATGGTCTAAATGGAGCTTGCATATTTTCCTCGATAAAAAGATTTGCCTAGGTAAGTGGCAGACATCAAATGCTTTACAATTAAAGTGAAGCGAACTTTATCGAAAAGCTGGGAGAGTGGTTTGAGTTTGCGATGAAATGCATAAATTGTGGAGCGAAGTGCAGAATGCACTCTTCGAATTATTGAGCCACTGTTGACAGTAGCAATGTTCGATTAATTTTTCGCGGCTCAGTTCACAAGCAGTGTTCTTTTTTCGTGGCTGTCCAGTCGCTATGAGAAAAAGTCAAAACCCCTCAACGCCGAGGCGCGGAGACGCGGAGAAAATCGGAGGAAACCTCTGCGCTCCTCTGCGCCTCGGCGTCTCGGCGTCTCGGTGTTGAGGGTTTTCGTTTTTTGATGAGTTATCATAGTGGCTAAATAGTCACGGGGATTTTTTTACTACAGTAAGTTCATCGATAACAAACCACAAATTATGGCGTCAAGTTAAATTTGTGTAAATCCGCCATCCACACAGAGTTCAATACCGTTGATATAGCTGGCAGAACTTGATGCTAGGAAGAGAACTGCATTGGCGATTTCCTTGGCTTCACCTAAACGTCCAGCAGGTGCGACGGTTTGCAAATACTGATCAAATTCGCTGATTTGCTGCGAACTCATTTTTAAGCCATGCTCTAATATTGGTGTGAGGGTGGGGCCAGGACTAATGGTATTGACGCGAATTTTTCGATGTTTAAGATCATTGCACCATGAACGTGCGAAAGAGCGTACTGCGGCTTTTGAGGCGCTGTATAGGCTCAAATTTGGCATGCCTTTGTTGGCTGCAACTGAGGCATTGAGAATAATATTGCCGCCATCTTTGAGTAGTGGAAGCAAATTTTGCACCGTAAAAAACACGCCTTTCACATTGCTGTCGAAGGTGTTGCTAAAATCCTGCTCTGTGCTGGTACCTAGGGTGTTATTTTCCGCGATGCCAGCATTGGCGAAGATTAAATCTAATTGATCTTGATTGGCTGCGATCTTTGCCTTCAACTGGTTAATTTGCTCGATTTGACTGACGTCGGCCACAACAGCGATTGCCGTGTCGCCTAATTGTGTTTGTGCATCCTCAAGTTTTTTCTGATTGCGCCCGGTGATGTACACACGTCGAGCACCTTGTTGAATAAGGGCCTGCGCGGTGGCCAAGCCGATACCAGAGGAAGCGCCTGTGATGAGTATGGTTTGTCCAGTAAATTCTTTTGCTTGCATGATGTTTATCCTATCCCTTTTGTTGAGTTGTTCATGGTGTGACTAGCGAGCAGTGTAGAGTGTGTAAGGCGTCGCAACAATCCGTATAATGCTCACTAACTTAATGAAAATTTTTCAGCTATGAATGTTGATCTGAACGCGCTCATGGTGTTCGCACGAGTGGCGCATTGGCGTAGTTTTCGGCGGGCGGCGCAAGAATTACATTTAACCGCATCAGCACTGAGCCATACCGTTTCAAAACTAGAACAATCTTTGGGTGTTCGTTTGTTGAACCGCAGTACGCGTAGTGTCAGCGTTAGCGACGCAGGGGCGCGGCTTTTAGAAAACCTTGATCCTGCCTTGAACAATATTGGTTGGGCCTTAGAGTCATTAAATAATGACCGTGAGCGTCCGATTGGACGCTTAAAACTTAATGTGCCGCGCTCGGCGGCGCAATTGCTGTTAGCGCCAAAGTTGGGCGCTTGGTCCTTGCGCTATCCAGAGGTCACGCTTGATATTGTGACTAACGACGGTTTGATTGACATTGTCGATCAGGGTTATGATGCCGGAATACGTTTTTCTGAGCGACTACAGCAGGACATGATTGCTTTGCCTATTGGGCCGCAGTTGCCGTTTTCGACGTGTGCCGCCCCTTCCTATTTAGAGAGATTTGGGACCCCAAAAACACCTCACGATTTGCTCGATCATCAATGCCTGCAATACCGTTTTCCCAGTGGAGTACATAATATTTGGGAATTTCAAGCGCAGCAGAAGAAATTAGAAGTACAGACTAAGGGCAACTTGGCCACCGATGATTTTGCAACGATAGTGCGGGCGGCAGTTGATGGCGCAGGAATTTGTTATACCTTTGATGCCTATACTGCAGAGGAAGTGGAAAAAGGCAGTTTGGTGAGGATTTTGGAGGAGTGGAATCCTCCCGCAGAGCATATGTATTTGTATTATCCTAGTCGGAATAATTTATCTTTGAGCTTGCGGGCATTCATTGATTTTTTTCGATGATGGTGGAAACTCAGCCCTGCAACAATACAATTAAAGCCCCCGCCCCGCCGTCTGCTGCTGTTGCTTGACTAAAGGCGATCACTTCTTCTTTTTGTATCAACCAGTTGCGCACCTTGTTTTTGAGTACCGGCTCTTTGTTGATAGAGCCTAATCCTTTGCCGTGGATAATGCGGACGCAGCGAAAACCGCTGCGATGGCATTTGCGTAAAAACTCGCCTAAGTTATCGCGTGCTTGGTCGCGTCGCATCCCGTGTAAATCGAGTTGAGCTTGGATGGTCCATGCCCCTTGCCTAAGTTTTTTGGCGACATCGATGCCCACGCCGGGGCGGGTATAGCTGAGATTTTCGTCGGTTTCTAGTAGCGAGCCTGCGTCAAATTCGTCGGATAAGGATTCTTGTAGCGCGGCTTGTTCGTCTTCCCTATGTTTGAACGGGAGAGGTAGCGGCTTACTAGGGCTTAAATGCACGGTCTCTTTGACTTTACTTTTGAGCGGTTCAACTTGACCCACACTGGAGCGAAAAATATTCGCTTCTAGTGCGGCTTGCTTTTCTTTGGCGATGCGAATTGCTTCGGCTTTTTGCTTTTGCTCTTGTTGTACTTTGAGTTGTTTGCTAACTTGGGCTAAGTCGGCGAAGGTTTTTAGCGATGAAGACATGGTTTTTGTATGTCATTAAAATGGTCGAAGGCGGCACAGTAGGGTGAAAAAGTGCAGCGCCTTCCACCGTCCGGTAAAGTCAACATGGGATGTACCGCTCGCATCAACTTGCCATATTCTGTGCCCGTGACAAATCATGTGACAAATGGTTTTGCTTGGATGAAGGCTGCTCAATGGTGGAAGGTACTGTGCTTTTCCACCATCAACTATCATCAGCTTGGCATGACAATTCGTCGGTTATTCTTCCAAATATCTTTGCGCATCCAGGGCGGCCATACATCCTGTTCCAGCACTGGTCACTGCTTGACGATACACATGATCTTGCACGTCGCCGGCGGCGAATACGCCTTCAACATTGGTGGCGGTTGCCATGCCTTCGGAGCCAGCTTTGGTTTTGATATAGCCGTTTTTCATTTCCAATTGGCCTTCAAAAATACTGGTGTTGGGTTTGTGACCGATGGCGATGAAGACGCCGTGCACAGTGACTGCGCTGATACTATTGTCTAGCATAGATTTGATGTTGAGGCCAGTTACGCCGGAGGCGTCACCAGTGACTTCATCTAGCGTGTGATTCCATTTGATCTCTACTTTGCCTTCGGCTACTTTGGCCATTAAGCGGTCGATTAAAATCGCTTCGGCGCGGAACTTATCGCGTCTATGAACGACCGTGACTTTACTAGCGATGTTGGATAGATACAGTGCTTCTTCCACTGCAGTATTGCCGCCGCCGACTACGGCCACTTCTTTGCCACGGTAGAAAAATCCATCACAGGTGGCGCAAGCAGAGACGCCTTTACCCATAAATGCTTCTTCGGAGGGGATACCTAAATATTGGGCAGATGCACCTGTGGCGATGATCAGAGAGTCACAGGTATATTCGGCCTGATCGCCAATTAAGCGTATCGGCTTTTCTGTCAACTTGGCAGTGTGAATATAATCAAAAATGATTTCGGTATTAAAGCGTTCTGCGTGTTGTAAAAATCTTTGCATAAGCTCTGGCCCCTGCACACCCATAGGATCGGCTGGCCAGTTTTCTACGTCGGTGGTGGTCATCAATTGTCCGCCCTGTTCTACGCCAGTAATCAAGACAGGATGGAGATTGGCACGTGCGGCGTAGACGGCGGCGGAATATCCGGCAGGCCCTGAGCCTAGGATCAAGACACGAGCATGTTTAGCTGAAGACATAATGGTTCCGATGCGAAAATGGTGAAACTGCAAAATAGACCCGAATTATCCCAGATTTCTCGAATCTTAACTTGATCACCGCATATCTTCTGATGCGCTTGCGCCACCCTTTCCTTGTAGGTTTAAGGTTACACGGTCCCATTTTGTTTTGAATCTAAAAAAATCCCTAAAATTTAGCAAGATTCGTGCGGGTATTTGAAAGAAATAAGTTCTTTTGCCATACAATCATGTTTGCTCGTTTTTGCTGAGTTTGTTTTTGAGCCTATGATGTGAGCCTATGACAGAATCTAATGAAGTTTATCAACGTAAGCGCAGTGCTGTAGTTAGCGCACCTTTGCCGAATCGTCTTGTGGTGTTGTTGAGTGAGGCGAGGTGGTTGTTGCTGGCGATGACCTGTGTTTTTCTTGTGCTTATTTTTAGCACTTATTCCAAGCTTGATCCCGGTTGGTCGCGTGCGGTGGAAGTGACGCGCCTACATAATTTGGGTGGACGTGCTGGTGCTTATTTTGCGGATTTATCGTTCTTTGTGTTTGGGTTTTCTGCTTGGTGGTTTTGCGTCGCGTTGCTGCGTTTGGTGTTGTTGGAATACCGCAGAATTAGTCGTGCCAAACATGGTGTGGCACCTACACAGGCGCCGCATGTTTGGGAAAAAATATTAGGTGTGATTGGTTTTGTGCTGATCTTATTCGGTAGCATGGGGATAGAATCGCTGCGCCTACATTCGATTCAATTTAAACTGCCGGATGCGCATGGTGGCATTTTGGGACACTTGATAGGGACGATGAGCAATAACGCGTTTGGTTTCACGGGCGCGACACTGTTATTGTTGCTGGTGATCGCAGTAGGCTTGAGTCTGTACTTTCATCTTTCGTGGTGGCAGATAGCGGAAAATGTGGGCATGGTCATAGAAAATTGTTTTGAATTTATACGCAAAAAATATAGCGATCATGAAGATAGGCAAGTGGGCGTTACTGCTACGGTCAAACGCGATACCAGCGTAGTACAAGGACGCGCGAAGATAGTCGAAGCACCTGCGATACGAATCGAGCCGCAAGTGCTCACCGTAGTGAAATCGGAGCGGATAGAAAAAGAACGTCAAGTCTCGCTGTTTAACGATATGCCCGATACCAATTTGCCACCCTTGTCTTTGCTAGATGTAGCACCGATTTCACAAGAGACGGTGAGTATTGAGACGCTAGAATTTACCAGCCGCTTAATTGAGAAAAAACTCTCGGATTTTGGTGTCGATGCCAAGGTCATCGCAGCCTATCCTGGACCGGTGATTACACGCTATGAGATAGAACCGGCGACCGGAGTGAAGGGCAGTCAAATCGTTGGATTGGCGCGGGATTTAGCGCGTTCGTTTGCTCTTACCTCGATACGCGTGGTGGAAACCATACCCGGCAAAAATTATATGGGTTTGGAGTTACCCAATCCCAAACGACAAATTGTCCGCTTGACCGAGATTTTGAGTTCCAAAGTCTATAACGATAGCAACTCAAGTTTAACGATCGCGTTGGGTAAAGATATTGCGGGTCATCCTATTGTGGCAGACTTGGCTAAGATGCCGCATCTCTTGATCGCTGGTACCACAGGCTCAGGTAAATCGGTTGGTATCAATGCCACGATTTTGTCTTTGCTGTATAAGTCCGATCCTAATGATGTGCGCATGATCTTGATAGATCCTAAGATGCTTGAGATGTCGGTATATGAAGGTATTCCACATCTGCTCGCTCCGGTGGTGACCGATATGAATCAAGCTGGGCATGCCTTAAATTGGGCGGTCAATGAGATGGAACGCCGCTATAAGCTTATGTCCAAATTGGGTGTGCGTAACCTGGCTGGCTACAATATGAAAATTGCAGAAGCGGCTAAACGTGAAGAGCATATTCCTAATCCATTTAGCTTAACCCCTGACGCACCAGAACCCTTAGAGAAATTGCCCACCATCGTGATTATTATCGATGAGTTGGCTGATTTAATGATGGTGGTTGGTAAGAAAGTGGAAGAATTGATCGCTAGGATCGCACAAAAAGCACGGGCGGCCGGTTTGCATTTAATCTTGGCGACTCAACGCCCTTCAGTGGATGTGATTACCGGTTTGATTAAGGCCAATATTCCAACGCGTATGGCTTTTCAGGTGAGTAGTAAAATCGATTCACGGACAATCTTAGATCAAATGGGCGCAGAGTCTTTGCTTGGTATGGGGGACATGCTCTACATGCCTCCAGGTACCGGGATGCCGGTACGTGTGCACGGTGCTTTTGTTTCGGACGAAGAAGTGCATCGTGTGGTGAAATATTTGAAAGAACAAGGCGAGCCTAACTATATCGAGGGTATTTTGGAAGGCGGCGTGTTAGAAGCCGGTGGTGATGGTATGCCGTCTGGTGAAGCGAAGGGCGAATCGGATGAATTGTATGATCAAGCGGTCGCGATCGTCTTAAAGAATCGCCGTGCTTCTATCTCCTTGGTGCAGCGTCATCTGCGCATAGGCTACAATCGTGCTGCACGCTTGTTGGAGCAAATGGAAGCGAGCGGTGTGGTCTCATCTATGCAGAGCAGTGGTAATCGTGAGATCTTGGTGCCCGTTGGACAGGCAGAGTGAGTTATAGGTAGTTAGGCGTGCCCTATTTTATTGGAATTATTTTGAAAAATCCTGTTATGAAATCCCTAGCATTTTCCCTTTTTGTGGCCTTGAGTTTTTACGTCAGCGCGGTGCAGGCTTCGGCCATAGAACAATTTAAGACCTTCGTCGCCAATGCCAGAACTGCTAAAGGCGATTTCACCCAGCAGCAAGTGAAAATTGTGAATGGTGTGGTGAAGTTGGGTAAAACTTCTTCTGGTCAATTTAAATTTGCTCGGCCGGGTAAATTTATTTGGACTTACAGCAAACCTTATGAACAAGTGCTACAAGCCGATGGCGATAAATTGTATATGTACGATAAAGATCTCAATCAAGTCACGATCAAAGCATTGGGCACAGCGTTGGCATCTAGCCCAGCGGCGATACTTTTTGGTAGTGTCGACTTAGAGAAGAATTTTGTGCTGAAAGATGGGCAATTGAAGCAGGGCGTAGAGTGGTTAGAAGCCATTCCTAAGGCTAAAGACAGCCAGTTTGAGACCATCAGGATAGGCATGAAAGACGGGCTTCCAGTGGGAATGGAATTGAAGGATAGTTTTGGGCAAATATCCACTCTGAGCATGATTAATTTTGAGAAAAATCCTAGCTTTGGTGCAGATCAATTCAAGTTTGTTGTGCCGCAGGGGGCTGACGTTTTCCGCCAATAGAAGTATCCTTATAAGCTTCTTGTGGAGCGCAGAGGGTTTCTCCGATTTTCTCTGCGTTGTAGCGCCTTAGCGCCTCGGCGTTGAGGGGTTTGCGTTGTTTATCTCAAATTATCCCTTTCTCTATCTCCTCAAAGTATGTGGGAAAGACGGCTTAGCTTAGAAACGGCCTGTACAGTGACCAATCATGTTTAATATACCCTCTCCCAAACCACCGTTAGCTGAGCGCCTACGTCCTACCACTTTGGATGAGGTGATAGGGCAGCAGCATCTCTTGAGTAGCGGTAAAGCCTTGCGCGTAGCTTTTGAGTCAGGTGAGCCGCATTCTATGATTTTGTGGGGGCCGCCGGGTGTGGGTAAGACCACCTTGGCGCGCTTGATGGCGCAGGGTTTTCAAGCTGAATTTATCGCTATTTCTGCCGTGCTCTCGGGAGTGAAAGAGATACGTGAGGCGGTAGAGCGTGCCCAACTTATTCTTACTACGGCACAAAGGCGCACCATACTTTTTGTCGATGAAGTGCATCGTTTCAATAAAAATCAGCAAGACGCTTTTTTGCCGCATGTGGAAAGTGGTTTGTTGACCTTTATCGGCGCAACCACGGAAAACCCTTCTTTTGAGGTCAATAGCGCCTTGCTGTCTCGGGCGCAAGTGTATGTCCTGAAATCACTGACTCAAGCTGATTTACATTTGATGCTAGATCGTGCTTGTCTATCCGAATTAGATGCGTTGCGAATGTCTGATGAGGCTAAGGATATTTTGGTCGCGAGCGCCGACGGCGATGGGCGTAAGCTTCTCAATAATCTTGAGATCATCGCAAGAGCAGCGACCGCCAAGTCTGTGCAAGAAGTTGATGCAGCATTTTTAGCTGAGTGCTTAGGCGATAGCCTCAGGCGTTTTGATAAAGGTGGTGATGCCTTTTACGATCAGATTTCGGCTTTGCATAAATCTGTGCGTGGTTCTAACCCCGATGCTTCTCTGTACTGGCTGGTACGTATGTTGGATGGTGGCGCGGATCCACGTTATTTGGCTAGACGCATTATTCGTATGGCGAGTGAGGATATCGGTTTGGCCGATCCACGCGCCTTGCGCATTAGCCTAGATGCGGCGGAAGTATATGAAAGATTGGGTTCTCCAGAAGGAGAATTGGCGTTGGCTGAAGCGGTGGTGTATTTGGCTTGCGCCGCTAAATCTAATGCGATTTATAGCGCCTATAATCAAGTTCGCGCCTTTATCGCTAAAGACCAAAGCCGTGGCGTCCCAGAACATTTGCGCAATGCACCGACCAAGTTGATGAAGGAATTGGGTTACGGAAAATTGTATCGCTACGCGCACGATGAACCACATGCCTATGCGGCAGGCGAAACTTATATGCCTGAGGGGCTGGCTGAGATTAATTGGTACCAGCCAGTGCCACGCGGACTAGAAATTAAGATCGCGGAGAAGCTCAGTTATTTGCGTCAGTTGGACAAGGAAAATCGAGAAAAATAAGTCCTCCAAGGAAGCTAGATTATGACTGCATCACTGCGGATAAAACCATAATTCTGTGCGGTTCATAGGCATAGATTTTTCATTTAAGAGTGGGTTTTGCAAGTGGATAATATGGCGCTGTTTAATCTTCAATTTTTCTATGAAAGCGCGATGGTGCTTTTGGAAAAGTTTTTCAAATTGCCCATTGGCGATTATTTTTTCTAAGCCGATTCGGAGATCCTCGGCCATTTGTGGTTGGTGAGGTGATACAAAAAAATAACATGCGGTGATGTAATGCAAAACAATATGTTGATCTACTTCCAGCCCATATTCGCTATGTGCCTCTAGGTCGGGCAAAATTTCAAAAATCGAGCGTGGGAAATAATCAAACCGATTCACTGCGAGCATAGCAAATAGAGAATCGTATGCGTTGGAGGTATAGACCGGAAGTTGATTCGCCTTCATGATCTGCACATCCGGCCAATCATGGCCTTGCCCAGCCGAAAATTTTTGTAGCTGCTCTATGCTGTTGATGCCTGCAAAGGCTAGGCGATTTTTGGCCGTGATGAGTGGCACCCGCCAACCCAATAAACCTTTGTCAATAGGAATGCGAATTGGGATCAGCATTCTCTCTCTCTCGTCGGTGGTCATGGTCCAGGTTAGATTGACTGTGCCGTTAATCCTAGTCATTTCGTAAATGGCGCGACCCTGTTGGGTTTTGGCTTTGGTCGGCGATAAAGTATAAGTGCGAGGGGAGTTTTGGACGGCTAAATGCAGTAGTTCTTGAATATAGGCTTCATTGGGATCGGTCTTGGCATCATTGCGTGGATAGTGAATTTCTGTGGTTTGTCCAGCTTTGACGATTGAGTAATTCCCACCTAAACAAATTAGGACAGAGAAAATAAGACAAAAGTACTGTCGAATAGTCTTGCTTGACATGGGGTTTTCCTTAAGCGGCAAAATGAAGTATAGCTTGAAATTGCCGCAACGCAAAACTTTCTCCTTTGGCGGTTAAACCTAGAACGCCCATTTACGCCCATTTAGATTCGCAATGATGATGGGTACACTTTCGAGGTGATTTTATTGCTAATTTAATATCAATAGCGAGCTATTGACAAGGAAAAGCAAAAAAATGGTCGAAAGTGTACCGTCGGTGTGTCTATTTGTGTCTATTGGAACTTTGGGTTAAACCGAGATTTTCCATTAGGCGCACCTTCGGTGCTTTTTGAGTGCTGACGGCGATTTTGCAGTCATTTTCGTGCGATTTTATTTTGCCATAGCTCGCTA
>JAIELM010000088.1 GCA_019752975.1 Undibacterium sp.
CAATTGCATTTATCGTACACGGCGGACCACAAGGCAGCTTTGCTAACAATTGGAGCTATCGTTGGAATCCGCAAACCTATGCTGGTGCAGGCTATGCAGTCGTCTTTATCGATTTCCACGGATCAGTCGGTTATGGACAAGGATTTACCGATGCGATTAGTCACGATTGGGGTGGAAAACCACTAGAAGATTTAAAATTAGGTATGGCAGCTGCAAGCAAAAAATTCGCTTGGTTGGATGAAAAAAAAGCCTGCGCACTGGGCGCATCCTACGGTGGTTACATGATGAATTGGATCGCGGGAAATTGGTCTGATGGCTTTAAATGCATAGTCAGTCATGCAGGCGTGTTTGATACCCGTGCGATGTATTACTCTACCGAAGAGTTGTGGTTCAATGAATGGGAAAACGGTGGGACTTATTACGATGTTCCAAACAAACATGAAAAACACAATCCCGTCACTCATGTCAAAAACTGGAAAACGCCCATGTTAGTAACTCAGGGCGAGAAAGATTTTCGTATTCCTAGCACCCAGTCTTTAAGTGCATTCACGGCACTACAAAGACGTGGTATTGACAGCCAACTTTTGATCTTCCCAGATGAAAATCATCACATTTTAAAACCTGCCAATTCTCTACTGTGGCATCACACGGTATTAGATTGGATGGGAAAATATTTGCAAAAATAAAGTGGTCTAAAGTAAGTATCATCGGGGCGCAATTTTTTGCGCCCCATTTTTTTAGGCTGATGCAAAACCGCCCGACTAAAGCCACCTTCGAAGAAAGGGTCTGAATCCAATCCACATCGAATTAATAAGTTTTTATGCATCAAAAAAATAATAATTAATTCCTCATAGCAAGAGACTTTCCCTACCTCAATTTATTCGGTTGTAAGCATACAACTGACCATCTGTTTACCAACATATAAAGATAAAAAAACTCTGCAAAGTGGTAGCATTTATCCGCATCACGCAATTTACCTTAACAGTATTTTTTTCTAACTTTTCACTTTTTAAAGCGAGTAAACAACATGAGTAACTTAAAAAAATCCATTTTATTGTTCTTCTTCACAGCGATGAGTGCACTTTCATTGAATGCGATGGCGCAAAATGCTCCCGTCAATATCGCCTACCCACTTGCTAATGGTGCAGTCAAAAACTATTTTCACGTGTACTTCACAACCACCTGCCCAGGAGGACAAAACACCGTGAAATGGGTGCTAGACAATACACTAGTAGGCACTACGACTTTTTATGACGTCGCCAGCATACAATTCGCACATAAGCTCCCACTAGGTTGGCATTCACTCACCGTCAGCTCCAGTTGCGGTCAGCAGCAGATCAAATTCCAAGTAACCTAATAAATAAACGCTCGGCACTATTCGGCAATAGTGCCGAATAGTGTCGAGCGTCGAAATCAACAACCCAACAATCACAAACTTATTTTAGCGTGCCAAGGCGGGACGTTCTTGCTGCACCCAAAGTTGCACACTAGGACGCTGCCACTGAAATTGCGCGTACTTTACCAAGTCAGCAGGAACTGCATCTCCGTTTAACACCAAACGATTTAGCATTAAAGCCAAATCCACGTCGGCGATGCACCACTCATCTCCACACAAGTAATCGCCTCCATGAGAGAGTAATTTTTTTGCCCCAGCAAATAGCTTTTGTGCGGCCGCCTGAGCCTCGACCGAAAGCGGAATAGGACTAGGTTCATAGAACACAACCACGGTACTACGCTCCTGACGAATAGGCATCAAGTCACTACGTAGCCAAGCTTGCACTTGACGAACGCGCGCCCGCTGTCTTATGGAACTGGGATATAAAGCTAGCCCCTTATAGACCTCGTCCAAATACTCAGTAATAGCGGAAGATTCCGACAGACAAAAATCCTCATCCACCAGCGTCGGAACACGCTGCGTCAGAGATTTTTGCACATAGTCGGTAGTTTGATTGGCGCTGCTTGCAAGATCAATTGTGGTGATGTCAAAAGGCAGATTTTTTTCATGCAATGCCACAAAAACCGATAAGGCGTATGGCGAAGTGTAATTTGAATCAACGTAGAGGCGCATAGGATAATATTTAAAAAAATGGGGATTTAAAATATACCACTAAACTCACAACTCATCTTTCAGTGGTCATTAGCGTGGGCCAAATATCGTTTGCAGCCACTCTACTTCTTTCAAATCACTAAACTACACTTCTGCTACCAACACCTGCGCCACTGCATTAATCACTGCCGCAATTCGTCCGACATCACGCAACTGCGTCGTCGTCATGCCTTCTTTCTTCAATAAATCATAATGCGATTTCACGCAAAAATGGCACTTACCGACAATCGACGCAGCCAATGCATACATCTCAAATCGTCGCTTATCTACGCCGCCATTGGTCGCATAAGCGTTCATACGCAATTGTGCTCCTAAAGTCTTGAGTTCCTCGTCCTCGGCCATTTCGACAAAGGGATACCATAGATTATTCATACCCATTAAAGATGCCGCGGTCATAGCGGCTGCTACCTCTTCTGGAGAAATATTGCCACTGTTTTTAATCCAATCGATCAAGGGCTTACTCTTGGCAGCAAACGCAGCGGCTAGTGCAACGCCAACGGCATCATTTCCGGTCAAACTAGAACGAGCGATACTGCTATCAATATTCAGACGTATGTCTTTGGCATAATCTGGAATGCTATTTTTAATTAAAGTTAGAAATTCCATAGTTTTTACCTATTTGTCAGAGATTTTTAAACCCGCGTATGCGGGTTTAATTGTAAGCGATACTGAGCTTAAAAACTTACAGCGTGTTACCACCTACGCTACGATTACAAGGGCACAACTCATCGGTTTGCAAACCATCCAAAATACGCAGGATTTCAGTTGGATTACGGCCTACATTCAGGTTGTTCACAGAAACGTGCTGGATGGTATTGTCAGGATCAATGATAAAAGTCGCGCGCAATGCCACACCAGCATTCACATCACGTACGCCCAACATATCGACCAAGGCACCGGTAGCATCACCGAAAGCATAGTGATTCAATTTGTCTAGGTCTTTATGTTCACGACGCCACGCCAATTTACAGAATTCATTGTCGGTAGATCCGCCCAACAATACCGCATCACGATCAGCAAAATCACTATTCAATTTAGCGAATTCTACGATCTCTGTAGGGCAAACAAAGGTAAAGTCTTTAGGATAGAAATAGATGACCTTCCACTTGCCTGGGAATGACGCTTCGGTGATAGTTTCAAACGCGGATACACCGTTTTCTTCATGATGATTGAAGCCTGGCTTTGCGGCAGGCACACTGAAAGCGTCGAGTTTTTGTCCTACTGTTTTCATTTAATTCTCCTAAAGATACCACGAGGTCACACGACCGAAAACCGAAGTCTATCACTATGAATTACACTTATCCAATAGATTGTAACTAATTACATCTTAGGGAAAGTGTATGAAGAGTCGCTATTTTGCGTTTCCTCAGTGATCTTATTTTAGGATTCTAAGCACTCCCGCTATAATCCTCCATCTTTATTTTTTCTTATGAGCTCATTGTGTCTGAAACCGCATCCGAACGTCTGCAAATCCTTCTACAGTACCTACTTCCCAAACACCACATTACTAGGCTATATGGCTGGGTTGCCAAACGACAATCCGGCGATTTGACGACCGGCTTAATTCGCTGGTTCGTCAAAAGATACCAAGTCAATATGCAGGAAGCGGCCAATCCTGACATCACCAGCTACGCCAGTTTTAATGATTTTTTTACCCGCGCATTACGAGATGATGTCCGCCCTCTCAGCGATGCTGCCTACATCTGCCCAGTGGATGGCGCAATCAGCGAATTTGGTTCCATTGAAAGTGGGCAAATTTTTCAGGCCAAAGGCCATACCTATACGGCCACCGCCCTGGTCGGCGGCGATGCTGAGTTAGCAGCACAATTTACTGATGGGCAGTTTTCCAACATCTATCTTAGCCCGCGCGATTACCACCGCATTCACATGCCATGCGCTGGACGCTTAACGCGCATGATTTATGTGCCTGGCGACTTGTTCTCGGTCAACCCAACTACCGCGCGTGGCGTACCCAATTTATTCGCCCGCAATGAACGTGTGGTGTGTGTATTTGAGGGTGAAAATGGTCCTTTTGTGATGGTATTGGTGGGTGCCACCATCGTCGGCAGCATGCAAACCGCTTGGCATGGCATAGTCAATCCTCCACGCAGCAAAAAAGTCCGCGAATGGACTTACTTAGAACGGAACATCCAACTCGCCAAAGGCGAAGAAATGGGACGGTTTTTGTTGGGATCCACGGTTGTGATGCTATTTCCAGCAAATAGTATGCAGTTTAATTCTAGCTGGCGTCCCGCTGGATTGGTACGACTGGGTGAGGTGATGGGTAGTTAATCCCGCAGCGCACAATTTTTCTGCACGGCCTTCTTGCAAAGTTGATCAAATAGGCGCATAATCTAAATACGAACTATTCCTATTTAGATTTATACAAGCCCAAGCAAGGAAAGACCATGAATGCGCTAGTGAATTTATACGCCCCAGAACCGATCCAGCGACCAAGTCGCTTTGTCGCTGGATCGCTGATCGCCCTAGCGCATCTCATTGGCATTTACCTGATCATGATTAATCCACCACAGTTTCTGCGCAATATGCCCAAAGAAACTGTGATGTTTATCGTTTCCAGCCAAACACCACCGGCCCCTGCTCCTACACCAAGACTACTGAAGTCCGTGCCGCCAACCACGCACGTGCAGGCTACTGTGCCTTCACCTGTGTTAGCGATGGAAACTGTAAGCCAAGAAGCGATACATCTGACTCCCGTAGCAGTTGATACAGCAGCTGTAGCAGCACCGGTGAGCCATGCACCCGTCATGGTGCATCAGGAAGTGAGCACGCCCAAAATCGTTAGTGCCATCGAATACCTACAAGCGCCACAGCAAGAATACCCGGCAATGGCAAAACGCCTGGGCGAAGAAGGACGGGTAGAAATGCAAGTTCTAGTCAATGAAAAAGGGCGCGCGGAAAAAGTCGATATCATCAAATCTTCCGGTTTTCCTCGCTTAGATGAAGCCGCCAAATTAGCGCTTTTACGAGCCTTATATAAGCCCTACCTTGAAAACGGTAGAGCTATCGCCATCATTGCGACGGCGAGTATTAATTTTTCTTTGCGTGGGTAACTTTACTTACCTACTTACCTGCTTAGCTATTCAGGCAAGGTATCCTTAAACGAAGCACGCTCGGCCAATTTATCAGCCAACTTCGCTAAATTAGCATAGTCACTACGCCAATCGATTTCAGGAAAACGAAACGCCAACCAGCCCAAGCAACACCCCACACTAATGTCCGCTAAAGTCAGGTGATTGCTGACGCAAAACGGTGACTCACCTAAGCCTTGAGACATGGATTTTAAGCCCGCGTTGACCTTCTCCATTTGACGGCTAATCCAGGCAGCGCTTTGCTGTTCTAGTGGGCGCTGAGTCTTCTCCACACGTACTAACACCGCAGCATCTAAAACACCATCAGCCAAAGCTTCCCAACTCTTGACTTCTGCGCGTTCACGACCATGAGGTGGAATCAATTTGCCGACGGGAGTCAAGGTATCCAAATACTCAACAATGACACGCGAATCGAACATGGCACCGCCATCTTCCATTAACAAGCAAGGCACTTTACCCAAAGGATTGGATTGTTGTATCTGTGTTTCAGGTGCCCAGACGTTTTCAAGTAGCAAAGCATAATCAAGCTTTTTCTCCGCCATAACAACACGGACTTTTCTCACGTAAGGACTTACAAGGGAACCAATTAATTTCATAGTAGCTCATAGATTTTTCTGAATAAGGATTATAACATCGCCCAGCGGGTCAAGGAGTAAGAGGGAAAGCGAACAACAAGCCGTGCATAGTCATCGATGGTAAAATGTGGTTTTTAAGGCTCAATGGCTAGCGTCACGGCCAAAATTGATTTTTCCTCCCATCTTATTCTTTTCATCATGTCACTTTCTACTCTCTCCGCCCTCTCCCCACTCGATGGACGTTATGCTGCTAAAGTCGATGCGCTCCGCGCCACACTCTCCGAAGCCGGTTTTATGCATCATAGAGTCAAAGTAGAAATTGCATGGTTGCAAGCGCTGTCCTTAGCTGGTTTTGCAGAAATCCAACCATTTTCGGACGCCGCTAATGTCTTACTCAATCGTATTGCCAACGATTTTTCCGAAGACGATGCAGCTAGGATTAAATCCATCGAAGCCATCACCAACCACGATGTCAAAGCAGTCGAATATTGGCTCAAAGAGTCGGTTGGTTTGGCGCTTCCAGAGAGCTATAATCACCTCGCTAAACGTACCTTAAACATCGCACCAGAAATCACGACAGAACTCAAAGCCGCCGCCGAATTCATCCACTTCGCTTGTACTTCAGAGGACATCAACAATACTTCACACGGCATGATGCTCAAAAATGCACGTGATACAGTAATGCTGCCCTCATTACAAAAGCTGATCGCTCGTTTGACCGAGATCGCGCATGACAATGCGGAAGTGCCGATGCTTTCACGTACCCACGGCCAAACTGCCAGTCCAACTACTTTGGGCAAAGAAATGGCCAACGTGGTCGCGCGCCTTCAACGAGCCGCCCTACGTATCGCCCAAGTGGAAGTGCTAGGAAAAATGAATGGCGCAGTCGGCAATTACAATGCCCACCTATCCGCCTATCCTACTCATGATTGGGAAAGTTTTTCCAAGAACGTGATCGAAACGCGCTTGGGATTAACTTACAACCCCTACACCATACAAATCGAACCGCACGACTACATGGCCGAAATGTTTGACGCCTTTGCCCGTGTCAACACCATTTTGCTTGACCTCAACCGTGACATCTGGGGTTATATTTCGGTAGGTTATTTCAAGCAAAAAACCAAGGCTGGTGAAATTGGTTCTTCCACCATGCCACACAAAGTCAATCCTATCGACTTTGAAAATTCCGAAGGCAATTTGGGTCTAGCCAACGCGCTACTAAAACACCTATCCGAAAAACTCCCTATCTCACGTTGGCAACGCGACCTGACTGACTCGACGGTTCTGCGCAACATCGGCGTCGCCTTCGGCTACACCTTATTGGCCTACGATAGCTGCCTACGCGGCTTGAACAAGCTAGAAACCAACCATACGCGTTTAGCCGAAGACCTAGACAACACTTGGGAAGTGCTAGCCGAGCCAGTGCAAACGGTGATGCGCAGATACGGCGTAGAAAACCCTTACGAACAACTCAAAGAACTTACCCGCGGCAAAGGAATTTCTAAAGACGCATTACGTGAATTCATCGTAGGCCTAGCAATTCCCCAAGAGGCCAAAGAGCTGTTACTGCAAATGACCCCAGCCAATTACACCGGAATCGCTGCAAAGTTAGCCAAGAAAATCTAGAAATAAGCGAATGCCTTCAGGCGAACTTCTTTAAAGTGTGCTGCACTTTTATGTTCGCCTAGGCAGGAATTAAGCTCAACTTCTTTGCGTTTTTATGGGATACTGGATCAAGTCAATCAACTCTGATTTCCTGCACAGATTTACTATGTAAACTTATTTTGTGACTTTATTGCGCTCACTTATTGCACCAACCTTATGCTAACGCGTCGCTCCCTACTTCAAGGCCTCTTGTTTAGTTGCGCACTTCCTAGCTTTGCGCATACTGGTCAAACTGTGCGACTGTTTCTACAGGAATCCCTAGATTCGCGCGGACGACAACTTCCCATCGATCCCAAACTCGCTCAAATTTTATCCTACATTGAACACGAATCAGGGATGCGATTTGAACCGATCTTACTCCCATGGAAAAGAGCGCAAACCGAGACCTTGCAGGGAAATGGAATTATTTATGGCTTTTCCAAATCGGAAGAGCGCCTACAAAAATATGACTACTCAAAAGCACTCATTACGGAAAGAGTCTGGGCCATCACCTACGGAAATCCCAAACCCAACTTCAATACCGTAGAGGATTTACGCGGAAAAATAGTTAGCATTGGTCGCGGCTTCAGTCACGGACTTGAATTCGATCGCGCAAAAAATGTCATCTTCACCGTTGAAGAAGACTCGGCAACCAGTACCGCACGCTTCAAAAAATTGATCGCCAAACGCAGCGATCTGATGTTGTGGCCAATACGCCAGTTCACCCAGAGTCAAGAAGTAGAGGCCTATATCAATCAGACCCTAATACCAAGTTTTGAAGATCCAACGCTAGCAAAACATCACTTTGACATCTCGGCCAAACCCCTGTTTTTTGATACCGTCCATTTTGCCAGCGCCAAAGGCCAATTTCAACACATCATAAAAAAAATCGATGCAGTGATATTACGTGGATCCAAAAATGGTAGTTTAGAAAAAGCGTTGAAGGACTATCATTAACCGAGACTTAAAGACCGGATGGAGAACTGCAAGCTTATTTGTTGATCATTGCATCAAAAAAACTGAGCGAACGGGAGGTATCCATATCGACATCTGGGTTTAACCCGGTACCACCGATTGGCGATAACTGCAGCAAACCTACAGATTGTGCGGCGGGTATCCATAGCATCAATTGCGCTAGAATTTCGCTGGCAGGTCGATGGCAACGACGAGCGGCGGCGCGAGCGCAATACGGTAAGGAGCGCGGTGTGCGGCGGGCAACCGCTAAGGTAAAGAACTGCCAATCGCTCAAGTTATAATAACGCACGGTAAAACGTTGACGCACTACGGCCAGATAGCCAATTGTTTTCTGCACTGGAAATGCCGACTCCCCCCCCTCTAGCCACGCCTGGAACGCACTTAATGGATGACGCGTCATCCGCAAACGCAGACTAACAGGCAAGCTAAGCTGCATTGCCGCATCTATCAGCAGCTGCGAGTAATCTGAACACTGCTGCGCAACAGACAGACTGCTAATTGCCGCTTTAGCTGTCCCTGCGCGCTCCGCAATTGGCGCCCGCAATACGCTATTGCGAGCGTACTCAAGCTCGGCCAATTCCAAGGGAAACCATAAGTCATTTCCAGCTTTGGATGCAGCGCGTTGGCTGCGCCGCAAAAAACGTGTGAATTGATTACCCAGTTCATACAAAGAATACGCACGAGATGGAAATTCATTTAAATAAGCGCGGCAAAAAAAATCAAACAACTCTGGTCCAAGATGCCGACGCAATGCCGGATAATCACTCGCTAGGCATGACAACAAACGTAGCCAATATGCTTGTGCGTAAATCTCTAAACCACGCCTCGGAGCGGGATCTAAGCCCGGGAGAATAACATCAGATATGCACCAACCGGATTGCTGTTGTGCTTGCTCCAAACCAGCGGGCAAGCCGTGTATGTTGGTGATGGCCATAAGCATCCATTGCTGCGTCTTTTCTAATGAAGTGAGATCTGGCTGCGTGCTTGGTGCGGAAACGAGTTCAGCGATCACTTCCGAATTGGGGCTTAAGCAAGAGGCGGGCAAGCGATATGACTCGCTATCTGCTACACCTGGTCGATTCAATTCTTCATGCGCCGTTGAGGTCAAGCAGGTGACTTTATTCATGGATTAAATGATCGAGATGAAAATGAATCGGGTTTGCAATACGATCACCACTGCTTGCTGCCAATGTTGAGTTAGTCGCCTGCGGCAAAGATCCGGCCACCACTTGGCGTGCCTTATCCAATTCGGCCAATAAACCCTCGTAGTCGGGAAGCTGTGCATCCCATTCCAATAATGTCGAGACCCCGCCAGTCAACTGGTGCGCAAGGGCATACAATTCCCACACCCGCGCTGGAACGGGTGCATCGTGGGTATCGATGAGCATCGCCCCATTCACAGTTGGTCCGGCCAGATGAATTTGCACGATGTGTTCCGGCGGTAAAGCGCGCAAATATTCTTCAGGGTCGAAACCATGATTATGCGCACTCACGTAGACATTATTCACATCCAACAACAAGCCACATTGCGTTTCTTGAGCCAAGCGTGCCAGGAATTCCCACTCTGGCATGCTAGAGGCAGCGAACTGAATATAGCTACTAGGATTTTCTAGCACCAAGGGACGCCGCAGATAGTCCTGCACTTGCCGCACTCTTTGTATTACATGGTGCAAACACGCTTCTGTAAAAGGGAGTGGTAAAAGATCATGCGAATTATGACTACCCAAACCGGTCCAACACAAATGATCCGAGACCCAACGCGCATTCACGCGCTGGGCTAATTGCTTAAGTTTATCCAAGTAAGCAAAATCCAGCGGCGAGGTACTGCCTATCGATAAGGAAACACCGTGCATGACGATGGGAATTTGCGTCGCTAGATCCTGTAAAACATGGGCGCTGTAACCGCCATTGTCAATAAAATTTTCAGAAATTATTTCGAACCAATCGACTCTAGCACCTCCGGCTAGAATCGCCGGAAAGTGCTGGGTACGCAGTCCAACGCCGAAGCCTAAATGGGGCAAACCTAGGCGTGTGAGCTTGGTCGGATGCATGCTCATTGTTTGTGCTGTTCCTGTTTAATTGGGCGGCATAACAATGCGCAAAGGATTCGGTGCAGGTTGTGCGCCAGCTGTTTTACCCTTACTCGCCATGATTGCGGTGTAAGCTGCCCACGCCACATCATATACACTTTCACCTTGCTGAAACTGCATAGTCGAAGGATTTAAGGCTTGACCATTATCGATGTCAATCAAATCCATGGTTCCGCTCGAGCTATAGCTTTGCCAATCAGAGATAGGCGCTGCGCAACCGCCTTTCTGGGCGCATGTATTATCGGTAGGTGCGACAAAATTGGAGCTAGCTGTCGTCCCATCCGCAAGCGGATAGCCACAACCAGATTGGCCTTTGCAGGAATTCGAAGTTTGACAAGTGTGGTAGGCCGACACTGGTGCGCAATTATTTCCCGGATTTTCTACACTCAGGCCCTGGCAGGCATGCGCATCGTCAGAACCTGGTGTTGGGGCTGGATTACCTTTAGAAATATCGGGAGCAGCACCAAATACCGCCCAATATAAAGTCATGCGATCACCGGACGCTTTCATTGCCTGCATAGGAAAAGGCTTGGTCGCATCGGTCCACGACAAACTCAAGGTATTATTAATGCCGTCAATTGCGCCAACGATCAATTGATCTAGCAATTGACGATACGCTGGTGTATTCATACTGTTCAAGGCATTAGCCACTTCTTGTGGGCTGGGCTCGGTGGTGCTTGGTTGATAAGCACTGGTTTGCAAATCGTTCGCAGTCCAGCTATTACCAGCGGCAAACCATTGCGAGAAATTCATATAACCCGGTTCGCCAACTACTTTCTTCAAAAGATCAAAACGTTCCCAGTGGTCAATCTCGTCGCCCTTGCTTCTAGCATAGGCTTTATCCAAATTGTAGTCCACTTCCAGGGCGCAGAAATCGGGTTGATAGCGGCGTTCCACATGATTATCACTGACTTCATCACGCAGAGAAACGGTTTCATTCATTGACACCTGCCGACTAATGCGCTGCTGTGCAAATAGTCGGAAGCCTTTGAGCATATTTTCAATCCCGCCCTCACCCTGATTAACAATGCCATGAATCATATCGACCGCCTGAATTAGCGCCAGATCAGGATCGGAGGCACTGACTTCCATAGGCATCAGCGGATATTCCTGACGAGTATGGTAGGCACCTTTACGGTTAAATAGGTCTCTTTGCATATCAAGGTTATCAGCATTGAACATATACGCCCACAAGGTTTTACCACCCTCATATTCCATGCCAAGATATTGTAGTAAACATTGATACATCCAACCTATCGTACCAAACAAGGGAAGATCAACTTCGCTGCTATTCTCATTCCAGTTTTCAAATGGCGTTGACGGGAAATACTTATGTAAGGCGCTATCCTTGATATCTTTTCTAGCGGCGTCATGAGACTGTTCAATCGCCAAAAATAAATCTAACTGCTGGCTATCCAAGGCCGCCAAATTCACTTTAACCTCAGCATAGGTTTTAGTGTCTTGCAGATCGATGATATGGGGGATCGTGGTAAGTGTAGGTCCAAAACAATTCCAACCACCGGATACATTTTCTAATACCGTTGCTTTAAAAAATTTGGGGATTACCCCTACCACCGTCGCAAGATTAGCTGCCAGTTGCAGATGCAACATCTCCTGAATGAACACGCTGAAAACTGCGTTATACGCCTGCTGAGTGGGTGTGAGTGGCTGATCTAATTTTGCGGCTGGGCTCAAACCTGGCCAGAGGCGTCCCGGCACGCTGCTAATACCATGCGTACCCTGGATGGAAGCCAAGCTCGCCAGATAAAGCGGGATTGTAAAATTCTCGACATTGATCGCCGCTTGCATAAGCGCAGTGACCGCCGCTTTATCTTTCGGTAGCTCACTTAAACTGCGATTTTTCTTAGCGCTAAACAAGGCTGGAATCACGCCTTTTAAATTCATGGAGGTGTTTGACATGGAGACTCCTTTAGTCGTCAATGGTTAAGTAATACATCTAAAATTTACCAGCATCCACTAGGCCAAAGATGACCTCACAGGCTCAACCTTCGCTTCAAGCAAGTTTGGTCAAGGTATTTGTTGTGATATCCGGGAAAGACACTATTTTGGCCGTCTATATGTCATTGCA